>NZ_MUYZ01000182.1:0-13835 GCF_003013775.1 Micromonospora sp. MH33 | reverse complement strand
GCGGCCTCGCCGACCGGGTGTTGGTCGAGCCGGGTCGGGGCGCGGTGGTGGAGGCCGCGGCGGCGCCCGGCGCCACGGGCGGCGCGGTCAGCGTCGTCACCGACCTCGGCCGGCGATACGTGCTCACCGGCGGGGACGTGCTCGGCATGCTCGGGTACGCCGGGGTCCGTCCGGTCCGGCTGCCGGCGGGCCTAGTGGATCTGGTGCCGGCCGGAAGCCCGCTCGACCCCGCCGCCGCCCGCGCCGTCGCCGCCCCGGCCTGACCCGGTGCCGCGTATCGGCGTGATCGACTTCGGTTGCGGCAGGTAGGGGTATCGGGGTGCGGGGATACCGCGACCTGCGCAAGATCGAGCGGGTCAGCGTCGCGTCGGTCCGAGCGGGCGGAACCGGTCACGCCGTCGGCTTGCGCAGCACCGTGACCGCCCATTCGGCGTCGTCGTGCCAGGGGCGCAGGTCCCAGGTGGCGAAGCGGTGCTCCAGCCGCAGCCCGGCCGCCACGGCGTCGGCGTCGAACTCGGCGACCGGGTAGCCCCGGCGGGTGTCGAAGCCGACCACCACCAGGCCGTCCGGCCGGACGTGCGCGGCGACCCGGGCCAGCACGGCGCGTTCGGTGCCGGAGGCCACGAAGACCATCACGTTGCCGGCGATCACCGCCGCGTCGAACGGCTCGGGCTCATCCTGCGTGGCGAGGTCCAGCTCGGCGAGGTCGGCGACCAGGTAGCGCGGGCCGGGGTGGTCGGCGCGGGCGGCCTCGACCAGAGCCGGGTCGGCGTCCACGCCCACCACCGTGTGCCCGCGGGCGGCCAGCGCGGCGGCGACCCGGCCGGTGCCCGAGCCGGCGTCCAGGATCCGGGCGCCCGGAGCGACGAGCGCGTCCAGCAGCCGGGCCTCGCCGGCCAGGTCCGCACCCTCGGCGGCGAGCTGGCGGAACCGGTCGATGTACCACTGCGAGTGTCCCGGCTTCGTCTCGGTCACCCAGCGGGTCGGCTTGCCCATGCCGTCACCGTAACTGATCTTGCCAGGGCCGGCGCCGGGAACGGGTGGGCTCAGGGTAGGGCCAGGAGGGTGGCGGCGGTGAGCGGGACGCCGGCGGCCGTACCGGCGAGGACCTGCGGCCAGGTGTGGTCGTCAGGTCCGCGAATCAGTTCGGCTCGACCAGGAGGCGGGCGTAGTTGGCCATCGACCGTTGGTAGCGGGGCAGGTGCCTGGCGAGCGCCCCGACAGCGATCGACACCGCCTCCCGCTCCCGGCCGACACTGGTCAGCGCCAGCGCGAGCGTCGCGCTCACCGCGTCGTCGAGCTCGTCGCGGCCGCGCTCGCGCTCCTCGGTCAACAGCCGGACACTCTCCCCGGCCTGCCCGATGTTCCGCAGCGAGCTGGACAGCTGGATCACCGAGCGTCGCCGGCGGATGCCGTCGATGCCCAGCTCCAACGCCTTGCGGTAGAGCGGAATCGCCCGGTCCGAATGGCCGGTCGAGTCCCAGGCGCAGGCCCGCTCGAACGCCGCCACCGGATGATCCGGCCCCAACTCGTCGGCGAGGGCGCCGACCCGCTCGCGGAATTCCTGCTCGTCCCAGTCGTCGGGGGCCGCGTTGAAGGCCGCCCACAGGTCCGCGCTGCGCTGCTCCCAGTCGGTGCTCGGGTTCATAGTCGTTCTCCTCGTGATCGTCTGTGCGGAAGACACTCTCCGAGCGCTGATACCGTGGGCGCCAGTGATTCGGGAAAGGCCGAATCTCCTCATCGTCAAGGTCGGGTGCGGATGGCGGTCACGCTGCGGTTCGGCGCCGCCGACCTGTTGCGCTGCCGCTTCGCCACCTCGCCCATGCTCGAGACGCTGTCCGCGGTGCGCCTGCTCTCCCCGCGCGAAGGGGTCGGCCCCCATCGCCGTTGGTTGGACACCCTGGACCCGCGGGAACTCGACCTGCGGCCGATCGCCCTGCTCCAGCCGCGTCGCGGCTACACCCCCGACTTCCTCTCACCGCCCCCGGTCAGCCCGCACGCCCGGTTCGAGGACGAACTCGCGGCCGTGGCGGCGACTGACCATGATCGGGTACGCGCGGAGGTGCGACGGTCATTGGCGGACACCCCAGGGGCGGTTGAGTCGCGGACCGGGCGTCTCCTGCTGGGCGAACCAGCCCTTGTTCTCCAGACGCTGGTCGCACTGGTCCAGCAGGCCTGGGAGGTCCTGGTCGAACCGGTCTGGCCGCAGGTACGCGGGCTGCTCGACGCCGATGTGGGGTTCCAGACCCGACGTCTCGCCGAAGGCGGCCTGGACCGGTTGTTCGCCGAGCTGCATCCACGACTGCGCTGGAAAAACGGCGTGCTGAGCCGCGAGTACGGCGACGACGAGCATCGCGATCTGCGTGGCGAGGGAGTCGTCCTGGTGCCCAGCGCCTTCAAGTGGGACCAGGTCATCGTGATCGTGGACCCGCCGTGGCAGCCCACGCTGGTCTATCCGGCCCGGGGGCTCGGCACGCTCTGGGAGCCCCTGTCCACCGATCGGCATGCCGCTCTGGGCCGGTTGATCGGCAGGACCCGGGCGGCGCTGCTCATCAGCCTCGACGAGCCGGCCAGCACCACAGTGCTGGCCCACCGCCACGCGCTGGCCGCCGGGACGGTCTCCGAGCACCTGTCGGTGCTGCGCGACGCCGGGTTCGTCACCGGGGAACGACACCGGCACGAGATCCGCTACCGGCGTACGCCGCTCGGCGAAGCCGTGCTCCGGTAGCGCCGCGGTGCGCTCACCCTTTCTCGGCGCCGCTGGTCAGGCCCTCGGTGAGCAGCCGCTCGCTGGCGAAGAAGAGGATCACGATCGGCAGGGTGAGGATCACCGAGCCGGCCATGAGCACCGTCTTCGGCACCTCGACGCCGTCGGAGAGCAGCGACAGGCCCAGCGAGACGGTCCACCGGTTGGGCCGGTCGACCAGGAAGAGCAGCGCGAAGAGGAACTCGTTCCAGGCGATCATGAAGTCGTAGAGGGCGACCGCCATCACCGACGGCGCGGCGAGCGGCAGGCTGACCCGGCGGATGATGCCGAGCCGGCTGGCCCCGTCGATCGCGGCGGACTCCTCCAGGCTGATCGGGATCGTCTCGAAGTAGTTCTTCAGCATGTAGACCGAGACCGGCAGGGTCTGCGAGATGTAGACTAGCACCAGCCCGACCAGCGACCCGCGCAGCCCGGCCCGGGTGAAGACCACGAAGAGCGGGATCGCGATGACGATCGACGGGAACAGGTAGACCGCCAGGAACAGCGCGCTGACCTGCCGCCGGCCGAAGAACCGCAGCCGGGACACCGCGTACGCGCCGGGGATGGCGATCACCAGGGTGAGCGCGGTGGCGGACAGCGCCACGATGCCGCTGTTGCGGATGAAGGCGAGGAAGCCCTGCCCGCCGTCCTCCACGGATTTCAGCACCTCGGCGTAGGTGGCGACGGTCAGCTCGCCGAACGGCACGAGCAGCGAGCCGGGGTCGAGCAGCAGCCGCTCGATGGGGCGTACCGAGAGCACCAGCATGTACCAGAACGGCAGAAGGGTGACCAGCAGGAAGGCGGCGATCACCAGCCGGCGCAGCCAGCGCAGGCTCACCGTCTCGATCCGGTCCCGGTCCATCACGCCTCCTCCCGTCGGCCGCTGAAGAAGCGCAGGTAGATCGCGACGAAGACGATCAGCACGACGGCCAGCACGACCGCCTGGGCCGCCGCCGCGCCGATGTCGGTCCGCGCGGTGAGGAACTGGTAGACCCGGACGCTGACCACCTCGGTGCCGGCCGAGCCCCCGGTGAGCAGGTAGACGTCGTCGAACTTGTTGAAGGTCATGATGAACCGGAGCACCCCGATCAGTGCGATCACCGGCATGAGCTGGGGCAGCAGGATGTACCGGAAGCGCTGGGTCGGGGTTGCCCCGTCGACCCGCGCGGCCTCCTCCAGCTCGCCCGGCACGGCCTGGAGCCGGGCCAGCAGGAACAGGAAGGCGAACGGGAAGTAGCGCCACGCCTCGAACGCGATGACCGTCCAGAGCGCGGTGGACTCCTGGGACAGGAACGGCACCGGCTCGTCCCAGCCGAGGAACCGCCGGCCCCAGTCGTTGACGAAGCCGAGCTGAGGGTCGAGCATCACCTGCCAGACGAACGTCATGGCAACCACCGGCGCCACGTACGGCAGCAGCATGGACGCGCGGACGATGGTGCGGCCCCGGAACGGCCGGCGGACCACCAGCGCCGCCACCAGGCCGACCAGGATGGAGCCGACGGTCCCGCCGGCGCTGTAGACGACGGTGGTCCAGAGCGTGTCGGCGAAGCCGGGGGTGTGCAGCACCCGGTCGACGTTGTCCAGGGTCAGTTCGCCGAAGAGGCCGGTCCGGCGCAGGGTCGCGAGGCGTACCCGTTGGAAGGCCAGCACCACGGTCCAGACGATCGGGATGCCGATCACCGCGACCACGACGAGCAGGGTGGGGGTGACCAGCGCGAGCCCGGCGCGGGACTCGCGGCGGCGCAGGGTGAGCGGGCGTCGGCCGGGCCGGCGGGGCCGCTCCCCGGTCGGGGAGCGGCCGGCCTCCGGCGCGGTGGTGGTCAATTCACGCCCTTGGCGATCGCGTCGACGTCCTTCTTCGCCCGCTCGGCGGCGGCCCGGGCGTCGGACTTCCCGCCGATCACGTCGGCGAGCGCCTTGGGCACCGGCAGCTCGCCGAGGATCGCCCCGACCAGCTTCCCCTGGCCCTGGGTCAGCCCCCAGCGCTGGAAGGTGTCCGGGCTCCTGCGCAGGGTGGCGAGCACGTCCTCGCCGTAGACCGCCGACAGCGGCTGCTTGCGGTCCACGCCGGCCTGGCTGGTGTTCCAGGCGGTGAGGAACTTCTGCTTGTCCTCCGCGGTGCCGGTGCGCACCGGGAAGCGCCCCTCGGGGGACATGCCGAACCAGCGCGGGTAGCCGTCGGAGAGCATGTACTCCACGAAGGACGACGCGGAGTCGCTCGCGCCGTCGAGCACCGCCCAGGAGCTGATCTCGCCGTACTGGGCCGGTTCGGCGCCGTTCGGGCCCTTGATCGCCGTGACGAAGCCGCTGTTCTTCGCGAGCCACGCCGGGTCGGACTGGCACTGCGGGCACGTCGGCCTGGCGTCGTTGCGCAGCCCGGCCAGCTCGTCGAGGATGAACGGGGACCAGATCAGCATGGCGGCCTTGCCGGCGAAGTAGGTGGCCCGGGTGGTGTCCACGTCCTGCGCCCCCTTGACCGAGTTGTTCCGCATCAGGTCGCCGTAGAAGCGGAACGCCTCGACGCACTCGGCGGAGTCCAGCGTGACCTTGCCGGCGTCGTCGGTGAGCTGGCAGTTGTTGGCCAGCGCGAGGTGCTCGAAGGTCTGCTGGGTGAAGACGTCGCCGGGGGCGGTCGCCGCAGTGATGCCGGCGACGCCGCCGGTGTTCAGCTTCGCCGCCGCGGCGGCGATCTTCTCGTACGTGTCGGGGGCGGGCAGTCCCGCCGCGGCGAACAGGTCCTTGCGGTAGACCAGCAGCTGGCCCCACCCGTCACTGGGTACGGCGAGCTGCTTGCCGTCCTCGCTGGTCAGTTCGAGGGCGCGCGGGGAGAAGGTGTCCCGGCCGAGCTTGTCGACGACCCGCTTGTTGGCGTCCGGTTCGAGCAGGTCGTTGCCGGACAGTGTGCGCACCCCGGCCAGGGAGACCGAGCCGACCACGTCGGGCAGGTCGCCGGCGGCGGCGCTGGAGGCGATGAGGGAGGGGAACTGGTCCTCGTTGACGGTGACGAGGTTGACCTTGACGCCGGTCTTGGCGGTGTAGTCCGCGATGATGGCCTTGGTGGCGTTCACCCGGTCCGCGACGTCTTCCAGGCTCCACACTGTTATCTGGGAACTGTCGGATTTCGGCTCGTCGTCACCGCAGGCCAGCAGGGTTGTCCCGGCAAGTGCCATGATCAGGGTGGGGGCGAGGATCCGCATCGAGGGTGATGGCATCGGTGGCACTCCTCTCGAAGGGTACATCAGGGATTTAACGCCTTCGATTGATCGTTTACAAGACATTTACCAACATTTCGGTTTAGAATCGGGTTCGGCACTTTCCTCGGAGCGACGCCATGGCCAACTGGGTTGTCTCTCTGGCTGGGCCCCGGCGGGTGACCCTGGAGCCCTGCCCCCCGGACCCGCTCGGCCCGGGCCAGGTCCGCGTCCGCACCTGCTACTCCGGGATCTCCGCCGGCACCGAGCTGACCCTCTACCGGGGCAGCAATCCCCGGCTCAGCAAGGACTGGGACGACGCCACCCGGATGTTCGTGCCCCGGCAGGCCCCGCCCGCGTACCCGGTGGTGGGCTTCGGCTACGAGGAGGTCGGCGAGATCGTCGAGGTCGCCGCCGACGTCGCCGACCGCCGGCCCGGCCAGGTCGTCTGGGGCATCTGGGGGCACCGCGCGGAGGCCGTGCTGGCGGCCGGCGCGGTCACCCCGCTCGCCCCCGGACTCGACCCCCTGGTCGCCGTCTTCGCCCGCCCGGGCGCCATCGCGCTGACCGCCGTGCTCGCCGGCGACCTGCACCTCGGCGACTGGGTCGGTGTCTTCGGGCAGGGGGTGATCGGGCTGCTCGGCACCCGGCTCGCCGTCCTCTCCGGAGCCCGGGTGGTGGCCGTCGACCGGGTGCCGGACCGGCTCGCGCACGCCACCCGGCTCGGCGCCCGCCGGGTCGTCGACGCCGCCGTCGACTCCGCCGCGGCCACGCTGCACGCGGCCACCGGCGGCCGCGGCGCGGACGTCTGCCTGGAGCTGTCCGGGTCGTACCCGGCGCTGCACGAGGCGATCCGCGCCACCGCCCACGCCGGCCGCGTCGTGGCCGCCGGCTTCTACCAGGGGTACGCCCACGGGCTGGAACTCGGCGAGGAGTTCCACCACAACCGGATCCAGCTGGTGGCGGCCCAGGTCTCCGGGCCCGCCCCGGCACCCGGCACGGCCGGCCGGTGGACCGGGGCGCGGATCGCCCACACCTTCATGGACCTGGTGGCCGAGGGCAGCGTCGACCCGCTGCCGCTGGTGAGCCACGTCGTCGACGCGGGCGCGGTGGCCGACGCGCTGGCGTTGCTCGACCGCGGTGACGGTGACGTCCTCCAAGTGGTGCTGAGGTTCTGATGACCATCCCACTCGCCTGCCAGGAGCAGCTGCTCCCCGGCGCCGGCCTGTCCGAGAAGTACGCCCTCGCCATCTCCCTCGGCTACCAGGGCATCGAACTGCGCGGCCGGGGCGACCTGGCCCTCGCCCGGCGGCTGCCGGAGCTGCGCCGGGCCCGCGCCGAGGGCGTGGTCATGCCGACCGTCTGCGTCGAGATGGACCACTTCATCGGCGACTTCGACCCCGCGCGTTCCCGGGACGCGGTGCGCAACCTGCGCTCCCAGCTCTCGGTGATCGCCGAGCTCGGCGGGATCGGCGCGATGACCCCGGCCGCCTGGGGGATGTTCTCCCGCCGGCTGCCGCCGTTCGAGCCGCCCCGCCCGCCCGAGGGTGACCGGCAGGTGCTGGTCGACGCCCTGGGCGAGCTGGGCGAGCACGCCCGCGCCGCGGGGGTCACCCTCTTCCTGGAACCCCTCAACCGGTACGAGGACCACATGGTCAACCGGCTCGACGAGGCGGTCGCCCTGTGCCGCGCCGTCGGCCTGCCCTCGGTCCGGGTGGTCGCCGACACCTACCACATGAACATCGAGGAGGACGACGCCTGCGCGGCGCTCCGCGCGGCCGCGCCGTACCTGGGGCACGTGCAGGTCAGCGACTCCAACCGGTACCAGCCGGGCGCCGGGCACCTGGACTGGCCGGCGCTGCTGGCCACCCTGGACGCGATCGGCTACCCCGGCTGGCTGGCGCTGGAGTGCCGGCTGCGCGGCGAACCGGTCGCGGCCCTGCGCCAGGCCGCCGCCGTCCTCGCCCAGGCCGGGCCACGGCGGGCGGCGGCGTGACCGCCGGTGTCCCCGGCGGCAGGGCCGGGGTGCGGGCCGGCGGCCCCGGCCGCACCGATCCCGAGCGGGCCGCCCGGCTGCGCCGGCTGGCGCTGGCCACGCTGGACGCCAACTGGGAGCACGACCACACCGTCCCGTCCCGCACCCTCTATCCGCACCAGTGGAGCTGGGATTCGGCGTTCATCGCGGTCGGGCTGGTGCACGCCCGTCCCGACCGGGCCTGGCGGGAGCTGCGTACCCTCTTCGCCGCGCAGTGGGCCGACGGGCGGGTGCCGCACATCGTGTTCAACCCGGCGCTGCGGGCCGGCGCGTACTTCCCCGGGCCCGGGTTCTGGGACTCGGCCCGGGCCGACGGCGCCCCGGCGGCGGCCACCTCGGGGATCGTCCAGCCGCCGGTGCACGCCCCGGCCGCCTGGCTGGTGCACCGCCGCGCCCCCTCCGAGGCGTCGGTGGCGGCGCTGCGCTGGCTCTACCCGCGGCTGGTCGCCCAGCAGCGCTACCTGACCGAGCGGCGGGACGCCGGCGGGGGCGGGCTGGCCGCCATCGTGCACCCGTGGGAGTCCGGCCTGGACAACAGCCCCGCCTGGGACGCCCCGATGGCCGCGGTGCCCGCCGACGAGGCGGTGATGCGGGCGTACCGCCGGCACGACACCGCGCACGCCGACGCGGCGCACCGCCCCACCGACCTCGACTACGCGCGCTACGTCGCGCTGGTGACCGCCTACCGGGCGGGCCGCTACCGGGACGAGGGCCTGCTCGGCCGGCATCCGTTCCTGGTGGAGTGCCCGCTGGTCAACGCGGCGCTCGGGGTGTCCGAGCAGGCCCTCGCGCGGATCGCCACCGTGGTCGGGGCCGACCCCGGGCCGCACCGGGACCGCGCGGCCCGGATCACACAGGCCCTGGTCGAGCGGCTCTTCGACCCGGCCACCGGGACCTTCCGCCCGCGCGACGTCCGGGCCGACCGGCTCGTCCCGGCCCGGACGGTGCTCGGGCTGATGCCGCTGATCCTGCCCGACCTGCCACCCGCCCAGGTGCGGGCGGTGCTGGCCGAGGCGTGCTCGCCCCGGTTCGGCCTGGCCGCCCGGATGGACCGCCCGCTGCCCACCTACGACCGCACCGCCCCGGACTTCGAGCCGCTGCGCTACTGGCGCGGCCCGAGCTGGCTGAACACCAGCTGGCTGCTGTGGCGAGGGCTGCGCGGCCACCGCCGCGCCGACCTGGCGGCCGCCCTGCGGGAGTCCATGCTGGACCTGGTCGACGCGGCCGGCTGCCACGAGTACTTCCACCCGGACACCGGGGCGGGGCTCGGCTCACCGGCGTTCAGCTGGACGGCCGCGCTGGTGCTGGATGCCCTGGCCGAGGGCTGAGCCGCCGGTCGTCGCCCCGCGGAGGCGACGCCCGCGACCCCGCCGGACCCGATCAGGCGATGCCGGCGGGGGTCGCGCCGCCGGCCCGCAGCGCGGCCATCGGCGGGAAGTCCCGGCTCAGCCGGCCGGTACGGCCGCCGCGTCGGCGGGTGGGGCCGGCGCGGGCACGGTCGCCGCGTCCGCGGGCGGCTCCGGGGTCAGCAGCTCGGCCGGCACCGGCTCGACCTCGACCCGGCAGTCGTGGAACGTCGGCGCCTCGCCCAGGTCGGTGTCGCGTACGGCGGTGACCGCGTTGACGGTGGACCGCCCCGGGCTCAGCCGCGCCCAGTACGCCTTGTAGGTGAAGGCCAGCCCCGGCCGGGTCGCCTCGTCCACGGCGACCGCCGCGAGGAACGCGCCCCGGTCGTTGTGCACCCGCACCGCGTCGCCGTCGGCGAGGCCGCGCGCCGCCGCGTCGTCCGGGTGCAGGTGCACCCGGGGCGGCCCGGTCCGCCGGGTGTGCCAGGGCAGCGAGGCGAAGGTGGAGTTCATGAGGAACCGGCCGGCCGGGGCGAGCAGCACCAGCGGGAACCGGCGGGCCAGCTCGGCGTCGGCGGCCTCCACCGGCGGGGTGTGCCCGGGCAGCGGGTCCACCCCGAGCCGGGCCAGCGCCGGGTCGTGCAGCCGGGCCCGGCCGTCCGGGGTGCGGAAGCCGCCGGCGGCGAACGGGGCGGCGCCGACCGGCACGCCGGTGGTCCGGGCGTACGTCCGCTCGCGCAGCTCCTCGAAGCTGACCGGCGTGCCGGCCAGCAACTGCCGGGCCAGGTCCTCGTCGGTGTCGGAGAACCGGGGATGGTGGATGCCGAGCGCGGCCGCGATCCGCCGGAAGATCTCGGTGTTCGGCAGCGCCTCCCCGGGCGCCCGGGTGACCGGGAGGTTCAGCGTCGTGTAGTGGTGGCCGTAGGAGGAGTGCAGGTCGAGGTGTTCGGGCTGCATGGTGGCCGGCAGCACCACGTCGGCGTAGTCGCAGGTGTCGGTCCAGCGCTGTTCCAGCACCACGGTGAACAGGTCGGTGCGGCGCAGGCCGGCGAAAAGCCGGTTCTGGTCCGGGGCGGTGGCGGCCGGGTTGGCGTTGAACACCACCAGCGAGGTCACCGGCGGGTCGGCCTCCCCGGTGAGCACGGTCGCGAGCCGGCTCATGTTCACCGACCGGGCCGGCGGGGCCGGCATGCCGGGCGGCCGGACCACCGGTTCCTCCTCGATGGGGTGGTGCCCGCTGGTCGACACCAGGGCGCCGCCGCCCGGGTACCGGAAGTCGCCGGTGACCAGCGGCAGCGCGCAGATCGCCCGGATCGCCTGGCCGGCGCCGTGGTGCCGTTGCAGGCCCAGGCCGACCCGGACGGCGGTGGGGCGGGTGGTGGCGATCCGGTCGCCGAGCCGGCGGAGCGCCTCCACGGGCAGGCCGCACTCGGCGGCGGCCCGCTCCACCGGCCACTCGTCGAGCCGGGCGCTCAGCTCGGGCCAGCCGACGGTGTGCGCGGCCAGCCACTCCTCGTCGGCCGCCCCGGCGTCGCGCACGTGCCGCATCAGGCCGAGGGCGAGCGCCGCGTCGGTGCCGGGCAGCGGGGCGAGGTGCTCGTCGCTGCGGGCCGCGGTGTCGGTGCGCAGCGGATCGATGGTGACCAGGTACGCGCCGCGCTCCCGGGCCTGCTGCACGAACGGCCACAGGTGCAGGTTGGTGGCGAGCGGGTTGGCGCCCCAGAGCACGATGAGCTTCGCCGCCACGATCGACTCCGGCTCGAAGCCGATCGAGCTGCCGTAGATCGAGCGCAGCGCGGCCCGGGCCGCGCCGGTGCAGATGGTGGTGTCCAGCCGGGACGCCCCCAGGTGGGCGAAGAGCCGCTGGCCCATCGTCCAGCCCTGCACGTGCCCCATCGTGCCGGCGAAGTAGTAGGGCAGCACCGCCTCGGGGCCGTCCCGCTCGATGCTGGCGCGCAGCCCGGCGGCCACCCGGTCGACCGCCTCGGCCCAGCTAGCCGGCCGGTACGCGACCCGCCCGGCGCCCTTCGGGCCGGTGCGGACGTAGGGCGTGGTGAGCCGGTCGGGGCCGTTGACGGCGTCGAGGTAGCGGTTGACCTTGCCGCAGAGCGCGCCCCGGGTGAACGGGTGGTCGCGGTCGCCGCGCAGCGCGACGGCCCGGCCGTCCTCCACCGTGAGCTGCCATGCGCAGGTGTCCGGGCAGTCCAGCGGGCAGGCGCCGGGGTGGGTGGTGCGGGCCATGCGGCGAGCCTACCGAGCCACGACGCCGGCACGCGGGTCCGGATGACCTGTTACGCCGCCGGCTACCGGGGCACCCTGCGGCCGGCGAGGACGGTGGGCGTACCGGTAGCCGATCCGCTGTTTGCCGCCGTCGGGTGCGGGTAACCGCGGGCGCGACGTCCCGGGTCGCGAGGCGCGGACGGGTTGGACACCCGGCGGCGGCCGGCGACGACAGGAGTGCGGCTGTGCGGTTTCCCCGATTCGTCGAGGCGGTGTCCCGCCGCGCCGAACTGCCCACCGAGCAGGCCGCCACGATCTCCCGGGCGGTGTTGCAGACCCTCGCCGAGCGGATCACCGCCACCGAGTCGGCGGACCTGGCCGCGCAGCTGCCGGACGAGGTGGGCAGCTACCTGGCCGCGCCCGGCGAGGGCGGCACCACCGGCGGCGCGGTCGCCTTCCTGTACCGGGTGGCGGAGCGGGCCGGCGTGGACCCGGCGGTCGCCGAGGTCGGGGCCAGGGCGGTCCTCGCCACGCTGCGCGAGACGGTCACGGTCGGGGAGTTCCAGGATCTCGTGGCGCAGCTCCCCAAGGGATTCGACGCGATGGTCGACCCGATCCCGCGCCCACCGTACGATGTGTAGGCAGGCTCCCCGAGAGACGCGGGTTGAGCTGCGGCAACGGGGCCGCTCGGCGGAAATTCCACGGCCAGGAAGTATTTTCACCGTAAAATAACTCGCGAGTAGGCACTTACGCGGTAGATCGTCTACGCGCTAGGGGGATGATCGGACGAATTCCTTCGTCCGAGGTTCCACGTGCCGTCATCCCTTCGGCTTGACCTGTATCAATGCTCTCCCCATCGAGAGATTGAGCTTTATTCTGCCTCCAGTGTGAAGTCCTGGGGGGGATCATGATCACAGTCACCGAACGCTGCGCGCCTGCCGTCCACGGGGAAACATCAGCCCGCTGACATGGCACAGCCGATGATCATCAATCGTTTCGGCGAGGTCGCGGCGCATCACGGTGAACGTCCGGCTCTGCTCGGTGAGACCCACGAGGTCGGTTACGCCGAGTTGGCCGGGGCGGCCGGGGGGCACGCGGCCGCGCTCGTCGCCGCCGGCGCCCGGCCGGGCGACCGGATCGCCCTGCTCACCGCGCACGGCGCCCCGACCGTCGCGGCGCTGCTCGGCGCCCTCGCCGCCGGGTGCGCGTACGTGCCGCTGGACCCGGGCTTCCCGGTCGACCGGCTGCGCCACATGCTCGCCGCCGCCGGGGCGACCGCCGTCGCCTGCGCCGCCGAGCACCGCGAGCTGGCCCGGGCACTCGCCGACGGACGGACCGTGGTGCCGCTCGACGAGGTGCCGCCCGCCCCGCTGCGGCCCGTCCCGGTCGACCCGGACGCGCTGGCGTACGTGCTGTTCACCTCGGGCTCCACCGGGGTGCCCAAGGCGGTCGGGCAGACCCACCGCAACCTGGCGCACGTCGTCGACAACCAGATCGCCGCGCTGGCGATCGGCCCGGCCGACCGGCTCAGCCTGCTCGCCTCGTTCAGCTTCGACGCCGCCATCCCCGACCTCTACCCGGCGCTGCTCACCGGCGCCGCCGTCGTCCCCGTCGACCTGCGCCGCCAGGGGCTCGCACACGCCGTCGAGCAGCTCGACCGGCACCGGGCCACCGTGCTGCACTGCACGCCCACCGTCTACCGCTACCTGCTGGACACCCTCGGCGAACGGCGGCTCGACGCGGTCCGGGTGGTGCTGCTCGGCGGCGAGCAGGCCACGTACGCCGATGCGGCCCGCGGCCGGGAACGGTTCGCCCCCGACTGCCGGCTGGTCAACGGCTACGGCGCCACCGAGATGACCTTCGTGGCCCGGCACGCGCTGCCGCTGTCCACGGTGGACCCGACCGCCGCCGGCCCGCTGCCGATCGGCACCGCCTTCCCCGGCTACCAGGTGGACCTCGCCCCGGACACCGGCGAGCTGGTGGTCCGCAGCCGGCACCTCGCCCCCGGCTACCTCAACCAGGACAGCGACCGGTTCAGCGTGGACGCCGACGGAGTGCGGTCGTACCGCACCGGCGACCTCGGCCGGCGGCTGCCCGGCGGTGAGCTGGTCTGCCTCGGCCGGCTCGACCGGCAGGTCAAGGTGCGCGGGCACCGCGTCGAGCTGACCGAGATCGAGGCCGTGCTCGCCGCCCAGCCCGGCGTGGCCGGGGTACGCGCCATCGCCCGCGACGGCGAGCTGCTGGCGTACGCCCGGCCGGCCGGCGACCGCCCCGACCCGGCCGCGCTGCGCGCCGCG
>NZ_MUYZ01000181.1:0-13852 GCF_003013775.1 Micromonospora sp. MH33 | reverse complement strand
CGACGACCGGCGCGGCTTCGGCGGCCGCCCGCCGGTCCGCACCCACTGACCCACCAGGCCCGCGCGGCCCCGGCCCGACCGGCCGGGCCGCGAGCACCGACGCCGCCGTCGAGCTACCGCTCGGCGGCGGCGTTCGCGCATCCGCTGCCGGTGTCCGCCAGGTGGCGTAACGTCCGGTTCATGCCGCCCATGCCGAAGTCGCTCTTCTGGTCCCGGACCGACACCGCCGGCTCGGAGCACGTGCTGCTCGACGATCGGCAGGGGCTCGCCGCGCAGGGCGTGGCGCTGGCCGTCGACCCAGTCCCGTACACCTGCCGCTACCAGCTGACGGTGGGCGCGGACTGGTCGACCAGCCGGCTGGAGGTCGCTGCGGAGGGCGCGGGCTGGTCGCGGAGCGTACGCCTGGAGCGGACCGGGGACGGTTGGCGGGTGCGCACCGGCGAGGAGGGTGACCTGGACGCGGCGCTGCGCGCGGCCGGGCACCCGCCGGCCGGGTTGCCGGGCACCGACGACCCGGACCGGCTGGCCAAGGCGCTCGACGTCGACCTGGGCGGCTCACCGCTGACCAACACCCTGCCGGTACGCCGGCTCAATCTGGCGCGGGGCCCCGCCGACCAGGCGCGGACCATCACCGCCGCCTGGGTGCTGCTGCCCAGCCTGGCGGTGCTCCCCGCCGAGCAGGCCTACACCTCGCTCGGCCCGGGCCGGGTCCGCTACGCCAGCGACTCCTTCACGGCCGACCTGGACGTGGACCCGGAGGGCTTCGTGGTGCGCTACCCGGGGCTGGCCGAGCGGATCGACCCGCGCTGACCGCTCAGGCCGGCCAGGCGCCGGTGGCCAGGAAGCGGTCGATGGTGGCCAGGTGCGGGGCGAGGTCGAGGCCCTGCCCGGCCACCCACTCGTCGTCGTAGTAGGTGTGCGCGTAGCGGTCGCCCGGGTCGCAGATCAGGGTGACCACCGAGCCGGTCCGGCCGGCGGCGAGCAGCTCGGCGATCAGCCCGAACGCGCCCCAGAGGTTGGTGCCGGTGGAGCCGCCGACCCGGCGGCCGAGCACGGCCGAGCCGGCCCGCATGGCGGCCAGCGACGCGGCGTCCGGCACCTGCATCATCCGGTCGACCACGCTGGGCAGGAAGGACGCCTCGACGCAGGGTCGGCCGATCCCCTCGATGCGGGAGCTCTTGGCGGTGCGGACGGACCAGTCGCCGGCCTGCCAGGCCGGGTAGAACGCGGAGTTCTCCGGGTCGACGACGCAGAGCTTGGTGGGCAGCCGGCGGTAGCGGGCGTACCGGCCGATGGTGGCGCTGGTGCCGCCGGTGCCGGCGCCCACCACGATCCAGGCCGGCACGGGGTGCCGTTCCAGGGCGAGCTGCGCGTAGATCGACTCGGCGATGTTGTTGTTGCCCCGCCAGTCGGTGGCCCGCTCCGCGTAGGTGAACTGGTCCATGTAGTGCCCGCCGCTGTCCTCGGCGAGCCAGCGCGCCTCGACGACCACCTTCGCCGGGTCCTGCACCAGGTGGCAGCGACCGCCCTGGAACTCGATCTGGGCGATCTTCTCGGGCGAGGTGGAGGCGGGCATGACCGCGATGAACGGCAGCCCGAGCATCCGGGCGAAGTACGCCTCGGAGACCGCGGTCGAGCCGGACGACGCCTCGACGATGGTGGTGTCCGGGCCGATCCAGCCGTTGCAGAGCCCGTACAGGAACAGCGAGCGGGCCAGCCGGTGCTTGAGCGAGCCGGTGGGGTGCACCGACTCGTCCTTGAGATAGAGGTCGATGCCCCACTCCCGGGGCAGCGGGAAGGGCAGGAGGTGGGTGTCGGCGGAGCGGTTGGCGTCCGCCTCGACCGTGGCGATCGCCTCGGTCACCCAGCTCCGGCTGGCCTCGTCACACCGGTCGAGATGAGTCACGCCGGCAACGTTACAAGCGAGGTGGGCTCGCGTCGGGACGGACCCGGCGTGCCTGCCGGCGCTGGCCGGCCCGGCCGGCGGCCCGGACCACCGGGGTGAGGGCCAGGGCGAGCCGGGGGAAGGCGTCCAGGATCCGCACCTGGGCGCCGCGCCAGCGTGGCAGGCTGACCACCGGTCGGGGCCGCCGGGCCAGCCGTACGGCCCGCGCGGCGACCCGCTCCGGCGTCAGCAGCGACCCGGTGAAGGAGGCCAGGGCCCCGGGATCGTCGAGCTTGTCGTGCAGCATCGGCGTCCAGATCCCGTCCGGGCAGAGGCACGACACGTGTACGTCCCGGACGCCGGCCATCCGCAGGTCGGACAGGGTGCCGAGGCTGAACGCCAGCAGGGCGTGCTTGCTGGCCGCGTAGACGGTCTCGCCGGGGGCGGCGATCAGCCCGGCGAGCGAGACGACGTTGAGCACGTGCCCGTGGGCCTGCGCCCGCATCACCGTCAGGGCGGCGTGGGTGCCGTTCATGGCACCCAGCGCGTTCACCTCGACCAGCCGGCGCCGGGTCGCCGCGTCGTGCGCCCAGGACGGCCCGGTGGCCAGGATGCCGGCGTTGTTGACCCAGAGCCCGAGACCGCCCGGAGCCCGGGCCGCCTCGGCGGCCACCGCCGCGCAGGCCGCCTCGTCGCGGACGTCGAGCGGGCGGGACCAGCCGCCGAGCGGTGCCGCCGCGGTGGCCACGGCCTCGGCGTCCACATCGGTGAGCAGCACCGGCCAACCGTCGGCGTGCAGCGCGGCGGCGATGGCCCGGCCCAGCCCGCCGGCCGCGCCGGTCACCACGGCCGCGCCCCGCCCTGGATTCGTCACCGGCGCACGGTAACGCCCCGGGCCGGTCGGGACCAGAGCCGCTGCTCAGGAGGCGGCGGCCTGGAGCGGCTGGGGGCGGTTCTCCCACTTGGTCGACAGCGCGATCCCGGTACGGGTGGAGGCCACCCCGGGGGTGCGGTTCAGCCGGACGATCAACTGCTCCAGCTCGGCGATGGTGCCCACCCGCGCCTTGAGCAGGAAGGACTCGACGCCCGCCATGAAGTAGCAGGACTCGATCTCGGGCATCTGCCGGAACGCCTCCAGCACGTCGTCGGTGTCCGCGGTCGAGTCCTCCACGATGCCGATCAGCGCGGTGACCCCGAGTCCGATCGCCTCCGGCTCCACCTCGGCCCGGTACGCCCGGATGACGCCGCCCGACTCCAGCTTGCCGACCCGCTCGTGCACGGCCGGGGCGGAGAGGCCGACCTGGCGGGCCAGCTCGGCGTACGACAGGCGGGCGTTGCCCCGTAACAGCTCCACGAGGCTCAGGTCGATCGCGTCCACGGAGAGTGACCCTATCCTTTCGGGCGTAACGCCCGACGCTCGGCATCAGTTGAACGTGACGTCGCGTTGCCATTCACAAACGTGTCGTCACGGGGGTTCTGCGCCGGTAGCATTTACTAACTTCTCACTGTGTGCGTTTTTCGCGTTTGGCGGACACGCCAGGTCGCTGGTGCTGTAATTGCCATACGTCCCTCATGACGGCTCTGGGCTCGCACCGGCCGGGGGCAGTGTGTTCAGCCGGGGGCTTCGTCGACGCGAGGAGGGGGCTGTGGACACTGGAGATCGCCTGCTGACACCGGGTGAGGTCGCCGCGCTGTTTCGGGTTGACCCGAAGACCGTGACCCGATGGGCAGCGGCCGGCCGGATCGGCAGCATCCGGACTCCAGGCGGGCATCGCCGGTTTCGGGAATCCGAGGTGCGGGCCCTGCTTGAGGGGGAGGGCATGCTGGACGAGGCGGAGGACATGGGCAAGGCGCGCAACATGGGCCCGACCGCCTCGACCGGCCCGGGGCCGGCGAACGCCGGAATGTACTGAGGCG
This sequence comes from Micromonospora sp. MH33, assembly GCF_003013775.1. NCBI lineage: Bacteria > Bacillati > Actinomycetota > Actinomycetes > Micromonosporales > Micromonosporaceae > Micromonospora > Micromonospora sp. MH33. Next base: position 10,050 of record NZ_MUYZ01000181.1, on the reverse strand, counting down.
AAGCCGGTCGGGACGCTGGCCAGCCTCCGGCCGGTCCGCGTCCCGACCGGCGTCCTCAGGTCCGGTCCGCGTCCCGCCGGGCGGCGGCCAGCTCACCGGACCAGCGGCGGAACAGCGTGTGCGGCACGCCGAGCGCGTCCAGCACCTTTCCGGCCACGAAGTCGACCAACTGTGCGGCGGACGCCGCCGCCCCGGCACCGTAGAAGCCGGGGCTGGCCGGCAGCACCACGGCGCCGGCGTCGTGCAGCGCGATGAGGTGCTCCAGGTGGCTGCGGGTCACCGGGGTCTCCCGGGGGACCACCACCACCGGCCGCCGCTCCTTGAGGTTCACCTCGGCGGCGCGCTGCAACAGGTCCTTGGAGAGTCCGATGGCGATGCCGGCGCAGGCCGCCGTGCTGGCCGGGACGACGGCCATGCCGCGTACCCGGTAGGAGCCGCTGCTCGGGCCGGCGGCCAGGTCACCGGCCGGCCAGTGCCGCAGGTCGGCGTCGGCGAGGTCGCGGCCCAGCCAGGCGGCCAGGTCCTCGGCCCAGTGCCCGTCCCGGAACGGCTTTCCGGTCTCGTCGAGGATGGTCAGCCGGGCGGCCCGGGAGACGATCAGGTCCACCGCCTGGCCGGCGTCGAGCAGGCCCCGGACGACCGCGGCCGCATACGGCGTGCCGGAGGCCCCGGAGACGCCGACCACCCATGGTTCGCGCATACCGTCCAGCCTGCCTGGTCGCCCCGGGCGCCGGGCGGCCACCCCCGGTCGGGTGTCCCCCTTGTCCGCCGGGTCGGCGGGCGTGCCGGGAACGTGCGATTCTTCCGTCGGTGATCGACGTCCACGGAAGGGACCGGTGATGACGGGGGCGGTGCTGCGGGCGTTGCGGTCCGAGTGCCCGATCCCGCCCCGGCTCTCCCCGCACGCCGACGCGGTGCAGGTGTGGCTGGTCGGCCAGCTCGACCGGCTCGGCCTGCCGCTGGACCCGGCCATGCGGGAGCGGCTGGCCCGGGCCGGTTTCGCCCGCTACGCCGGCCGCCTCTATCCGGACGCCAGCGAACCCGACCTGCGGTCGCTGGCCGCCCTGTTCACCTGGTTCTTCCTGGTGGACGACGCCTGTGAGGGGCCGGACCGGCTGGCCCCGGCGCAGATCCGGGCGCTGCGCGACGGGGCGTTAAGGCTGCTCCGGGAGGGGCCCCGGGCGCGCCACCCCGGCCTCTCCGGCCCGCTGCGCCGGCTGCTGGTCCAGGCGTGGCGGGAGCCCCGGCGCCGGATGCCGGCCCGCTGGCGGCTGCGCTTCTCCGACGCCGTGGCCGACCACCTCGACGGCGCCTGGCGGGAGGCGGTCGCCACCGTCGCCGGCCGGCCACCGGGCGTCGCCGAGTACGTGCAGCTGCGCCGGGCCACCTCGGCGGCGTACGTGTCGTACCCCTTGATCGAGTTCGCGGCCGGGCGGCCGCTGCCCGACGCGGTCTACCACCATCCCGCGCTGCGCCGCCTCGCCGACCTCGCCAACGACCTGCTCTCCTGGTACAACGACCTGGCCTCGCTGGAGCGCGACCGGGCCACCGCCGGGGGGCACAACCTGGTGCTGGCGGTGGCCGCCGAGCGCGGCGTGCCGGTGCCGGCCGCGGTGGACCTGGTCGCCGCGCGCTGGCGCGCGGAGATGGCCCGTTTCATGGCGCTGCGCGCCGCGGTGCCGTCGTTCGGTCCGGCGCTGGACGAGTCGGTCACCGCCCACCTCGACGGGCTGGCCAACGCGGTCCGCGGCACGGTCGACTGGACGCTGGAGAGCGCCCGCTACCCGGTGGCCGGGTGACGCCCGCTCAGGGGCGCAGGTCGAGGCGGACCACCAGGTCCAGCAGGGCGAAGACGAACAGCGCGATGCCGACGAAACCGTTGGCGGTGAAGAAAGCCCGGTTGACCTTGCTCAGGTCGGTCGGGCTGACCACGAGGTGCTGGTAGCCGAAGGCGACCGCGGTGAACGCCAGCCCGATCCACCAGAGCCAGCCGAAGCCGACCAGCGCGCCGAACCAGATGAACAGCGCGAAGGTCACCACGTGCGCGACGGTGGAGGCGTGCAGGGCGAAGCGCCGGCCGTAGCGGGCCGGGACGCTGTGCACCCCGATCTCCCGGTCGATCTCCGAGTCCTGGCAGGCGTAGATCAGGTCGAAGCCGCCGATCCAGAGGCCGACGGCGGCACCGAGCAGCCAGGCCGGCCAGGAGCCGGCGAGGGTGCCGGTGACGGCCAGCCAGGCGCCGACCGGGCCGACCGCCTGGGCGATCGCCAGGATGGCGTGCGGCCAGTTGGTGAACCGCTTGCCGTAGGGGTAGACGACCAGGGGCACCACGGCGAGCGGGGCGAGCGCCAGGCAGAGCGGGTTGAGCAGGGCGGCGGCGGCCAGGAAGACCACCAGCGCGACGACCGCGCCGGTCCAGGCCGTCCGCACGCTCACCGCCCCGGTCACCAGCTCCCGGTTGGCGGTACGCGGGTTCCGCGCGTCGATCCGCCGGTCGAGGATGCGGTTGGCGGCCATGGCGAACGTCCGCGCCCCGACCATCGCCACGGTGATGAGCAGCAGGTCGAGCCAGCGCACCCGCCCGCCGTCGACCTGCATGGCGGTCAGCGCCGACAGGTACGCGAACGGCAGCGCGAAGACCGAGTGCTCGATCGCGACCAGCTTGAGGAAGGACTTGACCCGGCCGGGGCGTTCCACCGGGGCCTCGGTGACGGCCATCAGATCCCGTACTCCTTCCAGCGCTTGTCGACCAGCGAGACCACCTCGGGCGACATGGCCATCTCCTCGGGCCAGCCCCGGGTGTAGCCCTCGGTGGGCAGCTTGCGGGTCGCGTCGAGGCCCGCCTTGCCACCCCAGAACTGCTGGTACGAGGCGTGGTCCAGGTGGTCTACCGGGCCCTCGGTGACCAGCAGGTCGCGGGCGTAGTCGACGTTGCCGAAGGCGCGGAACGCGACCTCGTTGTAGTCGTGCACGTCGCAGTCCTCGTCCACGATCACGATCAGCTTGGTCAGCGACATGAGGTGCGCGCCCCAGATCGCGTTCATCACCTTCTGCGCGTGCTTCGGGTAGCGCTTGCGGATGGAGACGATCGCGCAGTTGTGGAAGACGCCGGCGGCCGGCAGGTCGTAGTCGACGATGTCGGGGATCATCAGCTTGAGCAGCGGCAGGAAGATCCGCTCGGTGGCCTTGCCGAGGCCGTGGTCCTCCTGCGGCGGCTTCGAGGTGATGATCGAGTGGTAGACCGGGTCGCGCTGCATGGTCATGGTCTCGACGTGCAGCACGGGGAACGGCTCGACCGGCGTGTAGAAGCCGGTGTGGTCGCCGAACGGGCCCTCGGGCAGCCGCTCGCCGGGCTCCAGGTAGCCCTCCAGCACCACCTGGGCGTGCGCCGGCACCTGCAACGGCACGGTGCGGCAGTCGACCATCTCCACCCGCTCGCCGCGCAGGAAGCCGGCGAACAGGTACTCGTCGATGTCGCCGGGGAGCGGCGCGGTCGCCGCGTACGAGACGACCGGGTCGCAGCCGATGGCGATGGCGACCGGGAGCCGCTGGCCGAGCCGTTCGGCGACGGCGTGGTGCGCGGTGGAGTCCTTGTGGATCTGCCAGTGCATGCCGAGGGTGTTCCGGCTGTGCTGCTGGAGCCGGTAGAGGCCGAGGTTGCGCTTGCCGGTCTCCGGGTGCTTGGTGTGGGTCAAGCCGAAGTTGTGGAAGATCCCGCCGTCGCCGGGCCAGACCTGGAGGCCGGGCAGCCGGTTGAGGTCGACGTCGTCACCGGAGTAGACCACCTGCTGGCAGGGCGCGGTCTTGACCTTCCGCGGCGGCAGCGACTTGAGCTGCATGACCTTGCCGAGGCCCTCGCGGATGCCGGACCACCCGACGGGCAGCTCCGGCTTGATCATCGCGCCGATCCGCTCGCCGATCTCGTCCAGCGTGTCGACGCCGAGCGCCATGGCCATCCGCTTCTCGGTGCCGAACAGGTTGATCGCCACCGGCATCTCGCCCCGGGTGGGGCGCTCGAAGAGCAGCGCCGGGCCGCCGTCGCGGACGGTCCGGGTGACCACCTCGCTGATCTCCAGCGTGGGGTCGACCGGGACGCCCACCCGCCGCAGCTCGCCCGCGGCCTCCAGGGCCGCGAGAAAGTCCTTGAGATCGGTGTACGGGAAGCCACGAGCCGCCATGACCGCCAGTCTCCCGCACGGCTTTCCGTGCTGCCCACGCCGGGTCGGCATGACGGCTGTGGGCCTGCCCACGCGTCGCTCCGGGCGGCGGGCGCGTCGCGGCGTCCGGGGGCGGGACGGCGCACGTCGCGGTCGTCCCCGGCGGGACGGCCGGCGACGTGCGCCCGAGGCGGGGTCAGGCGGCCGGCGTCCACGCGTAGGCGGCCAGCGGCGGGTCGAGTGGGGCGTCGGTGAGGCGGTTGGCGAAGGTCGAGATCGTGTACGTGCCGACGCCGAGCACGACGTCCAGCGCGTGCCGTGGCTGCCAGCCGCCGGCCAGGAAGGCGTCCAGGTCGCCGTCCGGGACGGCACCCCGGTGGTCGAGCACGGCGACGGTGAACCGGCGCAGCGCCTCCAGGCGCGGGTCGGGCAGGGCGGCGCCGGCCCGGAGCGCCTCGATCAGCTCGGGCGCGGCGCCCTGCCGGGTGAGCGTCGCGGTGTGCATGGCCACGCAGAGGTGGCACTCGTTGCGGGTGGCCACGGTCAGCACCACCACCTCCCGGGCGGCCGGGTCGAGGTCGGTGGACTCGAAGACGGCGTTGGCGGTGAGGAAGCCCTTGAGCAGTTCGGGCGACTCGGCCATGAGGGCCACCGCACCGGGCAGGTGGCCGAGCTTGCGGTGGATGTTGGTCATCGTGGGACGGGCGGCGGCGGGCGCGGTGTCGGGAGTGTGGGCGGTGAAGACCAGGCGGGACATGACGGGTACCCCTGACGTAAGATAGTCAACGTGGTTGACGAAATAGTAAACGGGGTTGTCGAACATGGCAACGCCTGACCGCCCGGGCTTCGCACTCCCGCTGCTCCTGCTCGCCGGCTTCCGCACCCTCATCGACGACCTGCACGCCGAACTGGCCCGGCAGGGGCACCCCGAGCTGCGGCCCGCACACGGCTTCGTGCTCCAGGCCGTCGGCCCCGCCGGCACCACCGCCTCCGACCTGGGCCAGCGCCTGGGCGTCTCGAAGCAGGCGGCCGGCAAGACGGTCGACCGGCTGGTCGCGCTCGGCTACCTGGAACGCGCCGACGACCCCGCCGACGCCCGGCGCAAGCTGGTCCGGATGACGGCGAAGGGCCACGACGGGCTCCGCCGCTCAGCGGTCGTCTTCGACGAACTGCGCGACCGCTGGGCGGCGACCCTGGGCCCGGACCGGGTCGCGGCCATCGAGGACGACCTGCGCCGGATGGTCCCGGCCGACGTCTTCCGCCTCGACGTACCGGGCTGGTTCGGCGGGTGACAAACATCGTCGCGTCTTGACCTCCCAGCAGGGCTGGCGGCGACGATGTCCGCATGGATGACGCGTACGTGGCGGGCGATCCGGACGGGCTCAGCCCGCTGCAGGCCGAGATCCGGGACGCCGTGGCCCGTGAGCTGCACGCTCAGTTCGCGCGCGGGTCAGACGCCGGCGTAGGAGTGCAGGCCGGTGAAGAAGAAGTTGACCCCGAACAGGTTCATCAGCATGGTCAGGAAGCCCACCACCGCGATCCAGGTGGCCACGTTGCGCCGGACGCTCGGGGTGGCCCGGGCGTGCAGGTAACCCGCGTAGACCACCCAGGAGATGAACGCCCAGGTCTCCTTCGGGTCCCAGCCCCAGGCGCGACCCCAGGCCGCCTCGGCCCAGATCGCCCCGGCGATCACCGCGAAGGTGAAGATCGGGAAGGCGAAGGCGTGCAGCGTGAAGGTCAGCCGCTCCAGGCCGGCCGCCGCCGGCAGCCGCCGGGCCAGGGTGTACGGGAAGCTCCGCTTCCCCTGCTCCCAGCCCGACCGCATCAGGTACGCCACGGCCGGCACCACGCCCAGCAGGAAGATGCCCGAGGCGAAGATGATCGTCGACACGTGGATGATGAACCAGTACGACTGGAGCGCCGGCATCAGCGGCACGACCTGCACGTAGAGCTTCAGCTCGGCGAACGCCAGCAGCAGCACCATGACCAGGGTCAGGAACAGCCCGAGCCGGCGCAGCGACGGCTGCTTCCAGAGCACCGCGAGCCAGGCCGCCGCCCCGATCCAGGTGACGGTCAGCACGAACTCGTACATGTTGCCCCAGGGCATCCGCTCGGCGGCGATGCCGCGGGTGACCACCGCGCCCAGGTGCAGCGCGGCGGCCAGCGCGGTGATCCAGGCGGCGATCCGCCCGGCCAGCTCGGCGCGGGCGGCGGAGCGGTAGGCGCGGGTGGCGGCCGGCGTGACCGGGGGCGCCGGCTCCTCGACCGTCCCGCCGGGGCCGCCGGCACCGGCGGCGACCAGCTCCCGGGCCGGGGCGGCGGCCGCCGGGGCCTTCCGGGCGTTGCCCAGGGCGTACTCGACGGCGTGGCTGATCATCGCGACGAGGTAGGCCAGGATCGCGAACGTGACCAGCTGGTCGGAGAGTGCGGACATCACTCGTCTCCTTCTCGCGCCCGCCGGTCGCCCCGCCCGTCGTCGCTGACCGCGGCGACGAGCTGTGCGAACTCGGGGGCGAAGCCCGGATGCTCGGTGCGCGGCAGCCCACCGGCCTCCACCAAGCTACTACCGCTCGTCGGAGATCCACCCTCCGGGGGCGTCACCCGGAACCAGACCCGGCGCCGCCGGCCGAAGAGCGAGCCCATCAGGCCGAGCAGCAGCGTCCCGCAGGCGACCAGCATCATGGTCTGGCCGGGGGCGTGCCGGACCGCGATGGTGATGTACGGCTGGGTGCCCACGAACTCCAGCGTGCTGCCGTCGTCCAGGGTCCACTTCTCGCCGAGACCGAGCTTCCTGTCGCCGATCTGCTTCAGCTTGCCGTTGCTGAGCTGCCGCTTGTCGAGCTGGTAGACCGAGCCCGGGATGCCGGCGTCCAGCCCCAGGTTGCCCCGGTACGCGGCCAGCACCACCGCCGGGTTCCGCTCCTCGGGGAACTGGGACGAGACGAACGGCGCGCGGTCCGGGGCGGTGGGCAGGTAGAGCCCGTCGAAGGCGACCTGCTGGTCGGGGGCGCGCTTTCCGGTCTTCGGGTCGACGTTCGCGTCCGGGAAGAGGGCGACGCCCTCCTCGGTGGCGTTCTGGTCACCGGTGCGCAGGAACGGCGCCGTGCTGGTCTGGGTCCGGCCGTACCGGTCGGTGTATTTCAGGATCGGCGCGTACCCGTTGCCGAGCAGGTAGACGTTGGCCGAACCGAGCCGCAGCGGAGAGTTCACCGAGAAGCCGGCGGTCCGGGTCGACCCGTCGTCCAGGTGGTCCACGGTCACCGTGGCCCAGTAGCGGGAGGCCTGGCCGGAGGGCAGGTAGTCCGCCTCGAACCGGTCCAGGGTGAGGCAGAACGACGGCAGGTCGGCGCTGTCCACCCGCGGGCCGAGCGACGCCTCGGCGTACTGCTGGCGGGTGTTGCAGAAGGCGTTGTCCGCGCCGGACACCAGGATCCGGTTGCCGTGCCAGCCGTACCAGGAGCCGAGCGCGACGCCGAGCAGGACTGCGACCAGCGAGACGTGGAAGAGCAGGTTGCCAGTCTCCTTGAGGTAGCCCTTCTCGGCGGAGACCTCGTTGCCGCGGACGGTGACCCGCCAGCGGCGCCGGCGCAGCACCGCGGCGATCGCCGCGGGGTCGGCGGCGGCCGGCGCCTCCAGCACCGCGTGCTGCGGCAGCCGCTCCAGCCGCTTCGGCGCGGCTGGCGGCCGCATCCGCAGCGCGCGGACGTGGTCGCGGGCCCGGGGCAGGATGCAGCCGACCAGCGAGGTGAAGAGCAGCAGGTAGATCGCGGAGAACCAGACCGAGCCGAAGACCTCGAACATGCCGAGCTGGTCGAGCCGGGGCGCCAGGTCGGGGTGGTCGACGAAGTACTGGTTGACCTTCTCCGGGTTGACCCCGCGCTGCGGCAGCACCGAGCCCGGGATGGCGGCGATCGCGAGCAGGAAGAGCAGGATCAGCGCGGTACGCATGCTGGTGAGCTGCCGCCACGAGTTGCGCAGCAGGGCCAGCACCGGGTTGACGCGGCGCCGGGGCGCGCCGGCGGGCGGCGCGGCCGGCCGGTCGTCCACGGTCGTCATCAGATGCTCACCTCGCCCACGCCCACGTGCGTCTGCAACCAGATCACGAAGTCCTGCCAGCCGCCGGTGACCAGTGCCACGCCGATCAGGATCAGCAGCGCGCCGCCGATCCGGGTGACCCAGCGGCTGTTGCGCCGGACGGCGCGGAACACACCGAGCAGGCGGTGGAAGCCCAGCCCGAAGACGACGAACGGTACCCCCAGCCCGAGGCAGTACGCCACGGCGAGCAGCACGGCCCGGTCGGTCCGCCCGTCGACGGTCGCCATGCCGAGCACCGCGCCGAGGGTGGGACCGGTGCACGGCATCCAGCTCAGCGCGAAGACCGCGCCGAGCACCGGGGCGCCGAGCAGCCCCGCGGCGGGCAGCCGCCGGATGCGGAACTCGCGCTGCATCCCGGGCACCACACCCAGGTAGCCGAGGCCGAGCACCACGACCAGCGCGCCGATGACGATCTCCAGCGTGCGCTCGTGCGTGAAGAAGAGCTTGCCGACACCGGAGAAGAGGATCGCGGTGGCGGTGAAGACCGCGGTGAAGCCGGCGATGAAGAGCATGGTGCCGGCCAGCACCCGCCCCTTCACCGCGGCCGCCGGCCGGGCCGCCCCGTCGCGACCCGCGCTGGACGCGACCGGCGCTGCTCGGCCTGCTGCTGGCCACCGCGCTGCTCTACCTCTGGGGCCTGGGCGCCTCCGGCTGGGGCAACGCGTTCTACTCGGCGGCCGTGCAGGCCGGCTCGGAGAGCTGGAAGGCGTTCTTCTACGGCTCCTCGGACGCGGCCAACTCGATCACCGTCGACAAGACCCCCGCCTCGCTCTGGCTGATGGCCCTCTCGGTCCGCCTCTTCGGGCTGAGCGGCTGGTCGATCCTGGTGCCGCAGGCGCTGCTCGGCGTCGCCTCGGTCGGCGTCCTGTACGCCGCCGTGCGCCGCTGGTACGGGCCGGTCGCCGGCCTGCTCGCCGGCGCCGTGCTGGCGGTCACCCCGGTGGCCACGCTGATGTTCCGGTTCAACAACCCGGACGCCCTGCTGGTGTTCCTGCTGGTCGCCGCCGCGTACGCGACGGTGCGCGCGGTCGAGACGGCCAGCACGCGGTGGATCATGCTGACCGGCGCGCTCGTCGGCCTCGGTTTCCTCACCAAGATGCTCCAGGCGTTCCTGGTGATCCCGGTCTTTGCCGCGGTCTACCTGCTGGCCGCGCCGACCGGCTTTTGGCGGCGGATCCGCCAGCTGCTGCTCTCCGGGCTGGCCGTGGTGGTCGCCGCCGGCTGGTGGGTGGCGATCGTCGAGCTGGTGCCGGCGAGCGCCCGCCCGTACATCGGCGGCTCGCAGCACAACAGCATCCTGGAGCTGACCCTCGGCTACAACGGCCTCGGCCGGATCACCGGTGACGAGGAGGGCAGCGTCGGCGGCGCCGGCCGGATGGGCGGCGGGGGCGGGGGCCCGTTCTCCGGACAGTCCGGCCTGCTGCGGATGTTCGACACCGAGGTCGGCGGCCAGATCTCCTGGCTGCTGCCGGCCGCGCTGATCCTGCTGGTCGCCGGGTTGTGGCTGGCGGGGCGGGCGGCGCGTACCGACCGGACCCGGGCGGGGCTGCTGCTCTGGGGCGGCTGGCTGCTGGTCACCGGGCTGATCTTCAGCTTCATGTCCGGCATCTTCCACGCGTACTACACGGTGGCCCTGGCCCCGGCGGTCGGCGCGCTGGTCGGCATCGGGGCGACCCTGCTCTGGCGGGCCCGCACCACCCCGCCCGTCCCCGCCGCGCCCCCGTCCGGGTACGCCCCGGCGGCCTCCGCCGGCCCCCTCCCGCCGGCCGCTGCAGCGCCGGGCACCACGGTTCCGCCG
>NZ_MUYZ01000180.1:0-13886 GCF_003013775.1 Micromonospora sp. MH33 | reverse complement strand
TCGCCGGCCCCGCCGCCCCGGTCCGGCTCCCGCCTCGGCGCCGGCGGCGGCCCGCAGTTCGGCCGCGTACGCCTCCGGCTCACCCAGCCGGTCGACCAGCGTGCCGTCGGCCTCGGCGGCCACCTCGGCGAGGTGCTCCGGCAGGTCCTCGGTCAACTCGTCGCGGACGGTGGGCGGCAGGTCGGCCAGGGCGGCCCGCACCCGCTCGACGTAGTCCGCGATCTCCTGCCCAGTGACGGTCATGCCGCCATCCCCCGATCGTCGAGCAGTGCGTCCATGGTGGTGGCGAAGGAGCGCCAGGTCTTGCCGGAGCGGGCGAGCTGGTCCCGGCCGGCGGCATTGAGTGAGTAGTACTTGCGGTGGGGGCCGGACTCGCTCGGTACCACGTAGGTGGTCAGCAGGCCGGCGGCGAAGAGCCGGCGCAGGGTGCCGTAGACCGAGGCGTCACCGACCTCCTCCAGGCCGGCTTCGCGCAGCCGGCGGAGGATGTCGTAACCGTAGCCGTCCTCCTCCTTGAGCACGGCGAGAACGGCCAGGTCGAGCACGCCCTTGAGGAGCTGCGTCGTATCCACGCTCCGCACACTAGTGCGGAATGCGTAGTACCGTCAAGAACATGGTAGCTGCGTAGGCTCGGGGCATGTCGTGGAGCAGCTACGCGTCCTTCCTGGCCTTCGCCACCGTGCTGATCCTGATCCCGGGGCCGGACTTCGCCGTGGTCACCCGCAACACGCTCGCTGCCGGCCGGCGGCGGGGCAGGTGGAGCGCGCTCGGCGTGACCGCCTCGAACACGGTGCAGGGGGTGACCGCCGCCGCCGGGCTCGGCGCGCTCATCGTCCGCTCCCAGCCGCTGTTCGAGGCGATCCGTTGGGCCGGCGTGGCCTATCTGGCGTACCTCGGGGTGCAGGCCTGGCGGTCGGCCTGGCGCGGCGACTACCCGCCGCTGGCCGGGGACGCCGCCGCCATGCCCGGGCAGGCGCTGGCCGGGTTCCGGCAGGGCTTCCTGTCCAACGTCACCAACCCGAAGGTGCTGGCCTTCTACCTGGCCGTGCTCCCCCAGTTCGTCGGCGGCGCGGCGCCGATCGGGGTGCTGCTCGCCTTCGCCCTCAGCCACGCCGTGCTCGGACTCGCGTACCTGCTGGTCCTGGTCGCGGCGCTGGACCGGGCCCGGGACCTGCTGTCCCGGCGGCGGGTCCGGCGCTGGCTGGACGGCCTGACCGGGGTGGCGTTGCTCGGCTTCGGCGCCCGCCTCGCCACCGAACGGACCTGACCCACGCACCTCGCCGCCGAAGAACAGGTCGTGGCCCGCTTCGCCGCCGCCCTGGGCGGCCGGCTTCACCAGGCCATCTACTTCGACGACGGGACATCGCGGCCATCGCCTGAGCCACCACGGCCCGCACCTTGGCCTCGATCACGAGCGCGGCAGACCGCGATATGCATCCAGCCAGGCCCAGTCACCAGGGCAGGCTGCCAGCTCGGCGAGGCAGTGGTCGAGGGCGTCCTCGATGTCGATCACACCGGGCGGCCTCAGGCCAGGGACCAGGCGATGCCGTCCGGCATCTGCGATAGAATTTAGCACATGCCTACCCCTGCCCCTGGCAACGGCGTTACCGCCATCTACCTGCGGTTATCCAAGCAGACTGACCGCTCCGTCTCCCTTGACGCACAGCTAGCGGAGTGCATGGCCCTCTGCGAACGGAACGGGTGGACGGACACGCTGATCTACCGGGATGAGTCCCGGTCGGCGTCCAACGCCAGGCGGAAGCGACCCGCGTATGAGCGGATGCTTGCCGACGTGCGGGCGGGCCAGGTGGCCCGGATCGTGTGCCGTGATGATGACCGGCTGGTGCGGCAGCCCATTGAGCTTGAAGGGCTCATCAACACTCTTGAACCTGGCGCGGTCCCGGTCTGGTTCGCTGCGGGCAGTGAGCTTGACCTGACTACCTCCCGGGGCCGGGAGAACGCCCGCATCCGTGGGGCTATCGCTCGGGGTGAGGTTGAGCGGAAGTCCGAGCGGCAGAAGGCCAGCAACCGGCACTGGGTGGCCAGTGGTCGGCCGTTGGGCACGGTCCGGCCGTTCGGATACACCTACGCGGCTGGGACTCTCACGGTGGTGCCGAAGGAAGCGGAGTCGATCCGATGGGCCGTGGATCACGTCATGAGGGGCGGCACCCTGTCTGACGTTGCCCGGGAGTGGACGCGCCGGGGGCACACCGTCCCGAAGACGAAGGGCCCCTACTCTTGGCCTGCGGCGAAGGGCGCCCTTACCAACCCGTACATCTGTGGGCACCTCCAGTACCAGCCGTCTACGATCCTGTCCCCCGAGCAGAGCAAACGCGTTCCCGCGTGGAAAGCGGAGCTGATCAAGGGTGAGTGGGAACCGATCATTACGCGGGAGCAGTGGACGGACGTTGTGCAGGTGTTGACCCGCACGCGGTCTAGGGCTGGCAACTACGTGAGGTATCTCGGGGCGGGCATCTACCGCTGCGGCGTCTGTGACGCACCGCTCCGCACGGGTTGGAACGCCAACAAAACCAAGAGGTGGCGCACGTATAAGTGTGTCGGCCACCTCGGGGGCATCTCCGCTGAGCCGATCGATGCCTACGTGACCGAGATTCTTACCTCCCTGTTGATGGTGGAGGACTTCACCGACTTCCTCGCCGATGCTCACGGCCCCGACCGTGGGGTGTTGGAGGCGGAACGCAAGGAGCTTGAGGGAGAGCTTGACGCCTTGACAGCCTCCTACGCCCGACGTGCCATCCGGCTACCACAGTTGGAGGCAGGGACGGCGGCCATTGAGGCGAGGCTTGCCGAGATTGACGAGGCGTTGGCGGGCACAGTGGAGCAGGAAGAACGGGCGGCCAGGTACGGCCCCGCGTCTCGGGAGCAGTGGGAGTCGGCCACGATCGAGCAGCGGCGGCTGTTCCTCAAGGACCTTCTCCCGGTGGTCCGGGTGTTCCCGGCAGGGTCTAGCCCTGCTCCCCCGGTTCCCGTCTACGTCCACGCCTACGACCGGCGGGGACGGCTACGGCCGATGCCGCTTGAGCCGGAGGACCTGGAGACGATGCACCGCCAGGAGGCGCACGCGGCGAGGTTCGGCAAGACCGTGTGGCCAGCGAAAATGGCCTGAGAGCCACGGAGAGCCCCGAACGGCCCCGGCCAGGTGTCCCGGTAAGGGCCCGGCCGGGGCCTTTCTGTTTCCCTGAATAGGTTTAAACGGGCCACCCGTTGGGCCACGATAAGCTATGTCGGCCGCGGACCTGTTGGGACTCGTATAGTATCCCTGTTACATCCGCAGCTAGGGTGTTCGCAGCAGTAAGATTCCGGGTGTAACACCCCCCGCTAGACTGACACCGCCACACCAGGGGCCCACCATTGGGCCCCTTTTGTCTCTGGACACAGGAAGGCAGACAGACATGACCCGTGAACTTACGGCGCTGATTGTCCGGCTGGTCTCTGCCCTTGAGGAAGGCAACCAGCTAAAGCGTATCGAGATGCGGGCTAACGGCACGCTTCCGAATGACGGCCGGGGCCGTCGCAACTGAGGAAGTCAAGGACGGAAGGATGGTAAGACGTATGGCGTATTCGCCGGAACGGAGCGCACAAGCGGCGGCTTATCTCGACTGGCAGCGGGCTCTACTTGAGCAACCGTTGCCGTGTGACGGCCAGGCGGCCGAGGTGGCGCGGAAGTACCACGTTGCCACCGAAGAAACGTGGGCCAACTTCAAGCTTTTCATCATCCGGTTTTCGCTTCACGGGACGTGGGGTAGCGGAATCCGGCCGACGTACGGCCGAGTGGGTGACGCTATGGGCGTCAGCACGCGGAAGGCTCAGGACCTCATCACGGCGGCCCGTGAGCTTGGGTGGCTGGTGCGGGTGGGCAACGCGGGCTCCCGGGGCGGAGCTGGCGGCGGGGGTACGGCCCCGACGTGGCGTGTAAACGACCCATACGCCTCGGCGGACGACGAACCGCCAGTGGCCGTTCCGGCCCGGCCAGCGAGTTCGACCCCTGGCAGGATCAACCGCCTTACTGAGCAGAGAGTGAGCCGCGGCGTCGCTGTCTGTAGCTGACTTGCGGAGTACCTATCTCTGTCTCTGTTCCTATCACTGTGACTGTCCCTATGGACTGTCACTGTCCCTGCAACTGTCCTACTCTCGTTTGCCTTGGCGGAGTTCATAAGGAGCCAAGGACTAACACCTTCCCTACGTTCGGACTCCGGGAAGGTTCTACCCACCACGGGAAAACTGCAGCCGTTGAAGGCTGCCCAAGTAGTGGCCGTTACTCAACCCACACAGGCATACCAGCAAGAGCGTCCCGCGTTGATCTTGAACGGAGGGATCATCAGCTTCAACACCTGCACCAAATGCAAGCGGCTAATCCCCATGGGCACCGGGCACAGGTGCCCTAACTGCAAGCCTAAGCGTGTCCACACGCTGACAGCCGCTAAGCGCGGCTACACGGCTGAGTACCGACGTAACCGGGCCCTAGTCCTGGCGGACGGGCCCGCGTGCATTCTGTGCCGAAGTAGGCCAGCAACAACAGCGGATCACATAATGCCGCTCAGCAAGGGCGGCACCAACGCGATCGAGAACCTACGACCAGTGTGCGGGCCCTGCAACTACGGCAGGGGCAACCGGACGTAGGGCAGCCCGAGGGAGCTGCCCCAGCCGTCCTAGAAGAGAGACATGATCCCTCGCACGATCATGAACATAAGCTGGAACATCATTCGGATCATCATGTACATCAGCTTGAACGTCCACATGAAGAGCTGAAAGACAATCTCCACTGCAATCCTCCACGCCCCGTGTGCGGCCAGGGCGTCCACCGTTCGGGCCCAAACCCTCCGCAACGACGTAACGCTACGTGCAGGAACTCGAATGGGGTAGATGTCCTTTCGGGGCGACCGAGCTGGCGGAACGGTGGACCCGTCGATCCACTGCCTGACCCTGCAGCGATGACACTTTCCATCCTCCTGGGCGCCCTCGACCCGGCGGGCAGGGGTAGAGCAAAAGTCTGGACCTTCTCGCGGAAGGACCCCCGTCCTTAGGCGCATTTTTGCGTGCGTGACTTCGTGACATGTCGTGACGCAAACCGCAGCCAGTCGGCGGTTCACCTGCAGAAACCTTGAAATTCGGCGTGACAGCCAGAGTGAGAAAACGCGACGGACGCCTGTCACCTTTCAGAAAGGAGCCGATCATTCACAACTTCAAGAGGTGCCGCGCGTGCGGCAAGCACGTCAGCGGCAACCGTTCCTACTGCGCCGAGGTGGCCTGCCAGCGTAGGGCCGCTGCCGACCGGAAGGCCCGTAGCAGGGCCAGCAAGCCTGATGAGGTGTCCGGGCCGGTGGCCGATCAGGACGAGGCGGACCCTACGGCGGCTAGCCCGTACCGGGCCCCGTGGGGCCGCGTCTATGACGGCTACCTACACGCCTGGCTTGAGGCGTGGGACATTTACGCCGACGACCAGGAGACGCGGCGGGAGTGGCGGCGGCTGCTGGACGAGGTGAGCCGATGAAGGCTTATCGCTGGTGCTCCGGGTGTCAGGAAGGGCACCCGCAAGACGGGGACGTGTGCGCCGTCTGGCTGGACGCCCTGGCGGCCCGTGAGGCTCTGCACCGGCAGCGGCGGGCCGCTTGGCAGCGGGCCCGCAACCGGGCGGGCCGTTGGCGTAGGTGCCTGGTGTGCTCGCAACGGTTCGACGCCGGGACGCCCCGGCGTGGACGGCCGCAAGAGTTGTGTAGCGCCGCCTGCCAGGAAATCCGAGAGGCGGACAACCAGCGGGCCCGGCGTGCGGGCCGCCCTGTGCAGCGGCGGCACAGCCGGACCGGCCTACGAACGCGGGGTGTTGTCCGTGCCTCTGAGGAAGTGTGGGCGTTCCTTGAAGCCTTCCCCGATGGCTGGTCGTACGTGAGGGATTAAAAAGCATAGGTGTAGTCCATGAAATGAGGGGCCCGGCCGTTTCGACGGCCGGGCCCTTCCCTTGTTTGAGGGGGGACCCAATGAATGACCTTGTTACTGCGTTCCGGGAGCTGGACGCTGGCGACCTCGACGCGATCGTTTCCGAGTTCGCTTGGCGGGCCGAGGTGATGGCCGAGGCGAACGGTGATTGGTCGCGCGTGTATGCGCTGATTGCCTGCGCCGCTGTTGACGCTCTCAACGCCAAGTGAGGAAGAGACACGCCGAATAACTGAATACCTAATACCTAGCCGTCCCACGGGGGCGGCATTTTTGTTTGCTCTTGATTGGAGATTCTGCCTTGACTATTCGTGCCGAGACTGAGTTTGCGGAGAAGCGGGCCCGACTGCTGCACAACCTCGCCGAGATTGCCGACAACCCCGGCCTCTCTATCGAGTCCCGCAACAAGGCGATTGATTCGCTGATGCCGGAGGACACCCCGGAGCTAGCCCCGTTTGAGGTTCGGGACCAGGCGGCCTTTGAGGCCGCGCAACGGGAGGCGTTTGCCCGCGACTTCGAACGGATCAACCACGCGACTCGCAACGCCCGGGGCGATGCGATGGAGTGGCGGGCCCTGCTGCCGTCCCTCCGGGAGATGCGGGCCACCCTTGTTGAGTCGTCGCTGACCGATGGCGGCTACACGGTGCCGCAGCGCGTCAGCGGTTCGTGGGTTGACAAGCTGCGGGCTACTTCCGCCTTCCTGCGCGGTGGCGTCCAGGTGGTGCCGTTCGACAGTGCGACTTTCCGGCTGCCCCGGCTGAACGCGACGAACACCCCGGGTGTCGTGGCGGAGAACACCGCGATTGCGAAGGGCGACACGGACTGGGCCGCGCTCGACTTCACTGCGGTCAAGTTCGCTGACATTCAGGAAGCCTCCAACGAGATTCTGATGGACTCGGCCCTTGACCTCCGCCGCATCCTGGCGGACACGATGGCTAAGAACATCGCTAGCTCGGTTGACGCTTCCGCTTTCAACGGCACTGGCACCAGCAGCCTTAAGGGTCTGCTTGCCACTGGCAACAACACCAAGACCACGCTTGCAGGTACCGCGGTCAAGTGGGACGACATCGCTGATGCGTACGCGGCCATTGAGGCGACTGGCGGCACCCCGGGCGTCATCTGGGCTTCCCCGGACATGGCTAAGGGTCTACGCAAGGAGCGCGAGGGCGGCTCGACTGGCGCGTACCTGGCTGGTGCGGTGACTCAGGCTCCGGCTGGTACCGCTTGGGGCCTCCCGCTGCTGGTGTCGGGCAACCTTCCGGCTAAGACCGTGATTGTCTGCGACCCGTCGCGGGTGTTCTTCGGTCTGCGGGCGAACGTTGTTCTCAAGGTCAGTGAGGATTACGGGTTTGACCGGGACGTTATCGCGTTCCGGGCGACCATGCGTGCGGCTGGCGTTGCGGTCGCTGAGCCGACTTCGGTTCAACACATCGCGGCTGCCTAAGCCAGCTAACCAAGCAGAGAACCCCGGGGCCGTCACGCCCCGGGGTTCTTGGCGATTTCGGAAGCGTCGCCTACTGCGGGCATCTCGATCTTCAGTTCCTGTCGGATCAGCTTTCGTAGCGCATTCTTCCTCTCAATCACCTTTTCGATGGTCGCTTCCGCATCTTGCTCCGCTTCCTGTGCGCTCCTCTCTCTGACGTTGCCACTAAAATCGATACGAAAGAAGGACGTTGACACATACAGGGCGCGCACACGCCCCCGAATCGGTTCAGGTGCGAGCAGTTCTACGGTTATCGCCGCATTCTGAATCTCATCGACGGCAGCTTCGAGTAGTTCGGCATTCTCCCGCGAAATTGCCCGTTGGCCCAGATAGGCCCTCGGCTTGGCGTGGCGGGCGAGTCTAATCCATCGTTCGATATTGTTTAACAGCGTGGAATAGGCGGCCAACCGCTCCTGATGCCAACGCGACTCGTCTTCGCGTGCCCACTGCTCTTTGCGTTCCTCTCGCTCCTGCTCCCACCGTTGATTATCATGCTCGCCTGTCGGGCCCACTGCCGCTTTTCCCGCCAAACCGCGAAGAGCTGGGTTAGGAGTGCGCCGACCACGACACCCACTAGGCCGATGAGGGCGGCCGTGGGCGTATCGGTGGTGCCGGGAGGGCGTTCAGGCGGCGATGAGGGAACGGATGTCGTCGCCCCGACCGTAGGAGAGGTGCCCGCTGTTGCTGGAGGAGTCGGAGTCGCAGGCGGCATCGCCTAAGGATGGCGGATGCGCGAACCGGCCGCTAGAGCAGGATGGGCACCCGTGGGGATTGGCTAGGGTCTGAGGCTAGGGGCTGTAGTAACGCTGCGTAGCAGCCTGCCTGAGCGCACACCGCTCGGCCTGTCTGCCCTTGCAGATGATGAACAGCGGACGGGGGGAGGGCCGACTCATACTTTCGGTTGTACGCCCCGGAGTTTCTATAGGGATGTTTGCTCAAGCCTATAGGGATGTCTATTGAAAATCCTTAGGAATTACCAGGCAATTCGGAGAGTAGTTTCCGCACGGCGCAGAAGGCCCTCTTTGCATTCACTGAGGCCAGGTGCTTAATGTCTCTCCGCGAGCTGTCGTAGTCCCCGGCTGGGAGAGGAAGGAGGCGTTACGCCCGAGTGTGCAGATGGCGAAGGGGGGCCAGGGTGGTCGTTCCGACCGGAACACTGACCATGACTGACCAGCACTGAACCTGACTGAACTACGCTGACCAGCCCGTTCTATCTAGAACGCTCGGCGACGGGGTAGGGAAGGTGCACATACGGCGGGCCCAACTTGACCTCGGCTCAAGTTGGCAGTGCAATGAACCGCAGCAGTGAGCCACCCCTGACAGCAGGTTGTGTCAGGAAGCGAGCAACGCCCGGGATTGCGGCCCGGGCGTTGCTGGTGGCTCAACGCTGATCAAGTAAGTCCTACCTGCCGTCAACGTGTGTTTCCAAGGAGCCAACGTGACCGTAGACCCCGATGAGGAAAGCGTCAACACAACGGACCGCGACCAGCAGCGAAAGCCCTGGTTGGACCTTATGCACGCAGTGCCGCCGATCCTGCAAGGGCTGGCCGCGCTGTTGGTCGCCACCGGCACCGTGCTGGCTCTCGTCCTCAAGTAGCCCGCCAGGGGGCCGGGTGGTCGCCCACCCGGCCCTATGGTCCCGCCTCGTATGGCTTCTGCTGAACCTCTGCCCTGTCGATCCAGCGAGCGAGCAGACTGAAGGCTGCGAGGCACTCCAACGCCTCCTGCTCCGACAGATCGTGATCCTCGTCGGTTAGATGCGCGACAGGGTTACGCACTCCCGCAAACAGGCCGCAGCCGAAGTTGACAGCTCCGACGTGAACGCTCTTGAAGTGGTCCGGGTCGTCGGGCGTACAGAGACGCAATCTCGGACGGCCTGGCTGTGGGTCCTCAAGGCTGAACGCCTCCCGGAGAGCCTTGCTCTCGGAGACATCGAACCGGCCCAGCTTCTTACGGAGGCGGGAGTTGATGTTGACCGCTGCGGCATGGATCGCCGCTCGATCGTTGCCGCTGTCCCAATGCGGTCTTGCCGCGCTCCATACCCAGGGGTGAAGGTCATCCGCCGCAATCTGCGGACCCGGCTCATCGACGCTGAGGTTCGCCTCGATCTCCTCGCTGCGCTCGATCATTGGGAGGTATGCGTGGATTTCGTCGCGCATGGTTTTGACTTGCGCGTTCAGCGACCCGAATCCTCTCCACTTCCAGTTCTCAAAGACCCTCTGGAAGGTGAGCCGAACCGTGGCGAGCTGCTTCTTAACCTCGTCATCTGGAACTTTGAAGCTGTAGACGTTCTTAACCAAGCCGTTGCGGTCGGGGTCAGCCTCGCTGGTCTTGATGCGCTCGGTCATGTCGAGAAACTTGTTCCACTCGTCCAGAACCCAGGCGTAGTTGATCGGCATGCTTCCCCACTTGCGGTACGAGCACTACGGCGATCACCCAGCCTACGGACATCGGCGGTTCTCGACCAGCGAGAAAATGGCCCAGCGTTGCCGCTGAGGCTCTTCCTGGCGCTTCTCCGCGCTACGCCATGTTGAGGACTTGGCGCAGCCTCCGGGGGGTGATCCCGAGGGCGGAAGCCACCCGTTCCCGGGTAGCTCCCGGTTCCGCCAGCATCACGGCGGCCAGGCGGCGAGTTTCCGCCGCCGGACGACGCTTCCGGCGGGGCTGCTCAGGTTCCGGGCTATGCGACCCGCTGTGAGGCTCGCTGGGGCCCTCCGCGGATTCCTCGGCGCACCCGGAAGGTGCGGCTACTTCCGGGGCTTCCTGGGCCGCTTCCTGAGGCTGGGCAACAGGTTCCGCCGGAACTACGGCGGGACCCTTCCCGGACCGGGCGAGCACTTCCACGGTGAGCAGCAGGGCCACGGCGGGCCAGGCGGAAACTACCCGGGCCACAGCGTCCGGGGCGGCAACGATCACGTTGGCGGCCAGGGACGCGGCTACGCCGACCAAGAACGCCAACCAGGCGGACCACCGGGACCGCCTAGCGTCTCCGAGGGCCAAGGTGGCAACCAGGATCATTCCGTCTACCGACAGCGGCAAAAGCGTTGCCAGGAAAGGGGTTTGGCCCGCCTCAAGGGCCAGGGTCCGCATGTGGTCGTAGCTGCCGATGGCGGCAACCACGGTGACGGCCACCGTTCCGGCCATGGACGCGATACGGCGGGCGTTCATCGGGCACCCCCGGCCAGCCGCTCCGAACGGCAGGGGCCGCAATTGGTCCGGGAGTTGCCCCGGTGGCGCGGGCAGTGGTCCGCCCGGTTAGCCACCGGAAGAGCGGCCCCACGTCGCTCTACAGGCCCGTACGGCGGACGGGAGGGGTTGGGGTTGGGGTTCTTGGTTTTGCTGCTCAGGAATCGCCGGAGCGCGTCAGCGCGACCCTTCAACTTCGTTTGATCTTCAACACTTCGGGTGACGCCCTGGCTGTCACCCCCGGGGCGGCGGTTTGTCACCCCCTGGCGCTGGTTGTCACCCCCCGACACGACCAGGCGGTAAACCCGGGTAGCCACGTTGGCGACCTGGCGCACGACCAGGCGGCCAAGCTGAACCAGCTTCGCTAGGGCCCGCTGAACGGTGCGGGTGGAGACACCCGCGTACTCAGCGATCGTGGCGACGGACGGCCACGCTTCCCCGTCCTGGTTGGTGTGGGCGGCCAGGGCCACCAACACAAGCCGCTCATTGGGGCGGAGGTCACGGGACGCCAGTAGGACGGCCTTAACGGCGGCAGCGCCGCCTACGGCGGGCGAGTGGGTAGAGTCGTGCGTCATGTCGGGGCTTCCTCCCGGCGAGGCCCCGGGACCAGCGCGCCAACGCTGCCCGGGGCCGCCTAGCTACAGCATGCTGTAGCAGATGCCGTCGAGGATGTCGTGTTCGGAGGCGACCACCGAGGGCATCCCGGCCCGCTCCATGATGACCCGGAGCACCAGCGCGCCCGCACCGATCACGTCGGCCCGGCCGGGGTGCATCACGGGGCTGGCCAGCCGCTGCTCGCGGGTCCTGCCCAGCAGGTCGGCGGTCACCTGGGCGACCTGGTCGTACGACACCCGGGCGTGGTGGATGCGCGCCGGGTCGTACTCCTGTAGGCCCTGGGCGATGGCGACCACGGTGGTGACCGACCCGGCGAGCCCCACCAGGGTGGCGGCCTCGCGGCCGGGCACCGCCGTCAGCGCCCGGTCCACCGCGACCGCGATGTCGGCCTGCGCGGCGGCGATCTCGTCCAGGCCGGGCGGGTCGCCGTGCAGGTGGCGCTCGGTCATCCGGACGCAGCCAATGTCCATCGAGATGGCCGCCCGGACCCCGCCCTCGCGGGTGCCGACCACGAACTCGGTCGAGCCGCCGCCGATGTCGACCACCAGGTACGGCGGTTCGGCGTCGGCGGGCAGGCCGCGGACCGCGCCGGTGAAGGACAGCCGGGCCTCCTCGTCGCCGGTGACCACCTCGGGCGCCACGCCGAGGGTCTGCTCGACCATCGTCCGGAAGTCGGCGGCGTTCGACGCGTCGCGGGAGGCCGAGGTGGCGCACATCCGGACCCGCACGGCGCCCAGCTTCTCGATCTCCGCCGCGTAGTCCGCGAGCGCGACCCGGGTGCGCTCGATCGCCTCGGGCGCGAGCCGGCCGGTCTTGTCGACGCCCTGGCCCAGCCGGACGATCTCCATCCGGCGGCTCCGGTCCACCAGCGGCGCCTGTGGCCCGGCGGACGGGTCGGGCAGGTCGGCGACCAGCAGTCGGATCGAGTTGGTCCCGCAGTCGATGGCGGCCACGCGAGTCGTCACGGCTGTCACCCTACGGCAGTCGAGCCGGCCGCTCGGCCGTGTGGCAGCGGCCGACGGTCACAGGCGCAGCAGCATGCGGCTGTTGCCGAGGGTGTTGGGCTTGACCCGCTCCAGGTCGAGGAACTCCGCGACGCCCTCGTCGTAGGAGCGGAGCAGCTGCTCGTAGACCGGCTGCGGCACCGGGGCGCCGTCGATCTCGCGGAAGCCGAACGAGCCGAAGAAGCCGGTCTCGAAGGTGAGCACGAAGATCCGGGCGACGCCCAGCTCGCGGGCCACGTCGATCAGCTCGCCGACGATCCGGTGCCCGATCTTGTGCCCCCGGCACGACGGGTCGACCGCCACCGTGCGGATCTCGGCCAGGTCCTCCCACATGACGTGCAGCGCGCCGCAGCCGACCACCGTGCCGTCGGACGTGACCGCCACCCGGAACTCCTGCACGTCCTCGTAGAGGGTGACGGTGGCCTTGCTGAGCAGCCGCCGGTCGTCGGTGTAGGTGTCCACCAGCCGCCGGATGCCGCGCACGTCGGCGGTGCGGGCGCGGCGGACCACGATCTCGTCGGCGGCGGTCATCTCACTCCCCAGCGGGCACGTCCACGCAGGGGCCGGCGGCCCACCACTTCTCCACCAGGGCGAGGGTCTCGTCGCCGAACGGGTTGACCCCCGGCCCGGCGGCGAGCGCGTGCCCGAGGTGCACGTGCAGGCACTTGACCCGCCCCGGCATGCCACCGGCCGAGATGCCGGCGATCTCCGGCACCTGGCCGATCGCCTCCCGGCGGGCCAGGTAGTCCTCGTGCGCGGCCCGGTAGCGGGCGGCCAGCTCCGGGTCACCGGCGAGCCGTTCGGCCATCTCCTTCATCAGCCCGGCCGACTCCAGCCGGCTGCACGCCGCGGTGGCCCGCGGGCAGGTCAGGTAGAACAGCGTCGGGAAGGGCGTGCCGTCGGCCAGCCGGGGCGTCGTCTCCACCACGTCGGGCAGGCCGCACGGACACCGGTGGGCCACCGCCCGGGTGCCGCGGGGCGGGCGTCCGAGCTGCGCGGCCACCGCGGCCAGGTCGGCCTCGGTGGCCGGCTGGCGCTCCGGCGGGGGTACGGATTCCGCCGCCGGATCCTGCGGTGGTACGACGCTCACGGTTTTCTGACTCTCCTCGGTGCTCACTTGTCGGGGCGCTCGGCGTTGGCCGCCTGCACGCTCGACCACAGGGTGTCGTACCAGGGGTCGGGCGGCTTCGGCGGCCCCGGCTTCGCGCCCTTGCCGGCGTCCTTGGCGGCCCCCTCCGGGTCGGAGAGCACCACCAGCAGCGTCTCGCCGGGCCGGCCCATGAAGAACCGCTCCCGGGCCTGCGTCTCGATGTACGCCGGGTCGTGCCACTTCTGCGCCTCGAGGGTGAGCCTCTCGATCTCCCTGCGCTGGGCGGCCTGCGACGCCTCCATCCGCTCGATGTCCGTCTGCTGGTCGAGGTAGACCCGGACCGGATAGGTGTAGGCCAGGGCGAGCGCGATCAGCACCGCGAAGAGCACGGTGGCGCGCCCGGTGAAGCGCCGGGGTTGGGGTGCGGTGAGCCGCTTGACCGTGCCACCGGCCGCGGTACGCCGGGCCGCCGCGGGGCGGCTCGCGGAACGTACCCCCTCGGTGGCGCGGGTGGCGCCGGGCGACCGGCCGGCGGCGCGCGGCTCGGCGCGGACGC
>NZ_MUYZ01000018.1:0-46899 GCF_003013775.1 Micromonospora sp. MH33 | reverse complement strand
GCCGCGCCGACGACCAGTTCGGAGGGGCCGTCGGCCGGGTCGGCCAGGTGGTCCAGGTGCAGGTCGGCCGCGGTGGCGCCGCGGGCCGCGCTCCGCTGCCCGCCGTTGAAGCCGGCGGCCGCCCGGGCCAGCAGCCGGGTCGCCTCGGCGAAGCTCGGGGTCACCACGGTCGGGTTGAGGCCGCGCCAGTCGGCCAGGTCGTGCGCGTCGAGCGCCACGGTGGCGTACCGGTCCCGGTTGGCGACCAGCCAGGCGCGCACCGCCGAGGGCAGCGCGCCCAGGCCGTAGTCGCAGACGACCAGGGTGGGCGGCTGCCCGGCGGCCACCGCGCGCAGCTCCTCGGTGGCGCAGTGCAGCGCGGTCAGCAGGCGGGCCACCCCGTCGTCGTCGAGCGCGTCCTCCGGGTCGCCGGAGTCCTCGCGGAGCAGGATCTGGTTGCCGGCGAGCATCCGCCGCTTCACCGGCGTGGGGCGTCCGGGGTGGCCGACCGTGCGGTCCCAGACGCCTGCCCGGTCGAGGCAGTCGTGCAGCTCGTCGCCGGCCACGTCGGCGCCGACCGGGGCGACCAGGGCGGCCCGGCCGCCGAGGGCGGCCACGTTGACGGCGGTGTTCGCCGCCCCGCCGGCGGCGGAGATCCGGCGGCGCAGGGTCAGGACCGGCGCGGGCGCCTCGCGGCACAGCCGCTCCGACTCGGCGAACCGCCACTCGTCGAGCATGGCGTCGCCGACGACCAGCACGGGACGCTCCTGCCAGCCGGCCACGACGGTGGCGAGCCGGCGCTCTTCCGCTGCTGCTCCTGCCATGCCCCTTCGGGTCCCCCGAGCGGGACCGGCCAAACCTGCGGCCCGGGCCGCCCGGGCCGTCCGGTTTCGGCGGGTCCGCCCCGGGAACGGGT
The DNA here is from genome assembly GCF_003013775.1 of Micromonospora sp. MH33. Classification (NCBI taxonomy): domain Bacteria; kingdom Bacillati; phylum Actinomycetota; class Actinomycetes; order Micromonosporales; family Micromonosporaceae; genus Micromonospora; species Micromonospora sp. MH33. The sequence goes on along the minus strand of NZ_MUYZ01000018.1, from coordinate 46,004 downwards.
GCAGACAGACCCCGGAGAGGAGAACCACCATGGCAGCGACACTGCAGGGCAAGCGGATCGCGTTCCTGGCCGCCGACGGCGTCGAGGAGGTCGAGTACACCAAGCCCCGCGAGGCGGTGGAGAACGCCGGCGCCCGGGTCGAGCTGGTCTCGATCGAGTCCGGTTCGATCCAGGCCTTCAACCACCTCGACCACGGCAAGCAGTACCAGGTCGACGTGACGACCAAGGAGGCGGACGCGGGGGCGTACGACGCGCTGGTGCTGCCCGGCGGCGTGGCGAACCCGGACTTCCTGCGGACCGACCCCGACGCGGTCCGGTTCGTGAAGTCGTTCTTCGAGGCCGGCAAGCCGGTCGGGGTGATCTGCCACGGCCCGTGGACGCTGATCGAGGCGGACGTGGTGCGCGGCCGGACGATCACCTCCTGGCCGAGCCTGCGCACCGACCTCACCAACGCCGGCGCGAACTGGGTCGACCGGGAGGTCGTCACCGACAACGGCCTGGTCAGCAGCCGCAAGCCGGACGACCTGCCGGCGTTCTGCGACAAGATCGTCGAGGAGTTCGCCGAGGGGAAGCACTGACTTCTTCTCCCACCGGGGGCATGATCCGCCCCCGGTGGGAAAGGAAGCGGGATGACAGCCCAGGCCGCTCGTCCCGTGCTGCACGCCCGCCAGATCCGCCTGCTGATGTTCGGCCTGATGACCGGCATGCTGCTGGCGGCGCTCGACCAGACCATCGTCGGCACCGCGCTGCCCACCATCGTCGGCGAGCTGGGCGGGATCAACCACTACTCGTGGGTGGTCACCGCGTACCTGCTCGCCTCCACGGCCTCGACACCCCTGTACGGAAAGATGGCCGACCTGTACGGGCGCCGCCCGGTCTTCCTCTTCTCGATCGGCACGTTCCTGCTCGGCTCGCTGCTGGCCGGCCTGTCGCAGAACATGACCCAGCTGATCGTCACCCGGGGCGTGCAGGGCCTCGGCGCGGGCGGCCTGCTGACGCTGGCGTTCACCATCATCTCGGACGTGGTGCCACCCCGGGAACGCGGCCGCTACCAGGGCCTGTTCGGCGCGGTCTTCGGCATCTCCTCGGTGGCCGGCCCGCTGGTCGGCGGCTACTTCGCGGAGACCAACTGGCGATGGATCTTCTACATCAACGTGCCGCTGGCCATCCTCGCCATCGTGGTCTGCTACCACGTCATGCGGCTGGTCCCCTTCCAGCGCCGGGAGCACACCGTCGACTGGGTCGGCGCCGGGTTGCTGGTCGCCGGGGTGAGCTGCCTGCTGCTCGCGCTGAGCTGGGGCGGCAACCAGTACGCCTGGGGCTCCGGGGTGATCATCGGGCTGTTCGTGGCCGGGGCGGTGCTGGGCACGCTCTTCGTGCTCCAGGAGGCCCGGGTACGCGAGCCGATCCTGCCGCTGCGGCTGTTCCGCAGCGCCACCTTCGCGCTGGCCAACTCGGCGGGCTTCGTGCTCGGTCTGGTGATGTTCGGGTCGATCATCTTCATCCCGCTCTACCTGCAGATCGTCAAGGGCGCCTCGCCGACCCGCAGCGGCCTGCTCATGCTGCCCATGATGGCCGGCATCATCTTCACCTCGATCATCACCGGGCGGGCGATGAGCCGGATCGGCCGGTACAAGTGGTTCCCGGTGGCCGGCGCGGCCGTGCTGGTCGCCGGCATGCTGCTGTTCCGGCAGCTCCAGGTGGCCACCTCGCTCTGGGCGGCCTTCGGCTACATGGTGGTGATCGGCGTCGGGCTGGGCCTGTGCATGCAGTCGCTGATCCTGGCCGTGCAGAACGCGGTGGACCCCCGCGACCTGGGCGCGGGCACCTCGTCGGCGACGTTCTTCCGCTCGCTGGGCGGCTCGTTCGGGGTGGCCATCCTCGGCGCGGTGCTGTCGTCCCGGCTCACCGGCGAGCTGGCCGGCCGGCTGCCGGGGGCGATCGCCCAGCTCCCGCCGGACCAGCGGGCGGCCGTGGCGGCCCGCGGCGGCACCAACATCTCGATCAACGACCCGGCGACGATCATGGCCCTGCCCGCTCCGGTGCGGGCCGCCATCCAGGCGTCGTTCGTCGAGTCGCTGCACCTGGTCTTCCTGACCACCGGGCTGATCGCCATCGTGGCCGTGCTGGTCACCCTGGCCATGCCGAACGAGCAGCTGCGCGGCGCCGGCCCGCAGGGGTCGACCGGCGGCGCGGACCCGCTCGGCGGCCCGGCGGCCGCCGCCGGCGGCAAGCCCCTCACGAAGGAGTCGAAGGAGGAGGCCGCCGCCGACATGGAGTCCAAGTCCCAGACGATGCTCTGACCGGTCACCCCTCCGGGCGGGCGGCGAGCAGGTCGAGGATGAGCGCCAGCGGCGGCCAGGCCGCCCGCCCGCGTCGGGTCACGGCGTACGCGCGGAGCAGGGCCTGCGGCCCGGTGAGCGGCAGCAGCCGGACCCCGGGCCCGGTGGGCTGGTCGCCGGGGAGCAGGCCGACGCCGAGCCCCGCGACGATGAGGTCCTGGACCAGGTCGAGGCTGTCCGCGCGGTGCACGATCCGGGGCTCGAAGCCCGCCATCGAGGCGATGGTCCGGACCACCACCTCGTCGGCGGTGTTGCGCGAGTTGACGATCCAGTCCGCGTCGCGGAACCGGCCGAAGACCGCCGGGGCGTCCGCCGCCGGGACGGGCGGCTCGCCGGCCGGCACCCCGAGCTGCCAGGCCGCCGACCACAGCGGCGTGGTGTCCAGCGCGGGGTCGGCGGAGATCGGGGCGAGGTTGTAGTCGTAGGTCAGCGCGAGGTCGACGTCGTCGGTGGCGAGCAGCGCGTACGCCTCGGCCGGCTCGTGCTCGTCGATGCGGAGGCGCACCCGGGGGTGGTCTGCCGCGAGCCGGGCGGTGAGCGGCAGCAGCGAGCGCCGGACGGCGGTGGCGAAGCCGGCGACGCGTACCGTGCCGGCCGGTTCGGCCCGGGGGTCCAGGTCGAGCCGGGCGGCGTCGACCGCGGCGAGGATCGTCACGGCGTGTTCGGCCAGCCGGCGCCCGGCCGGGGTGAGCCGGACGCGGCGGCCGTGCGGCTCGACCAGTTCGGCGCCCACCTCCCGGGCCAGCACCGCGAGCTGCTGCGACACCGTCGAGGTGGTGACGTGCAGCTCGTCGGCGACGAGGCGCATCGAGCCGAGCCGGGCCAGTTCCCGCAGCAGGCGGAGGCGACGCAGGTCCACGACCCGATTGTTCACGATTGCCGAATGGTTCGTCCGGGAATGGCACGTGGACGCGAGCGGTCTGGACCGGCTCTACTGTCCCCATGACCACCGTTACTCCCGCCCGGGCCGGCACCGCCATGGCCGTGGCCTCGATGACCTGCGTCCAGCTCGGGCTGGCCGCCTCGGTGGGGCTCTTCGACCGGGTCGGCCCGGAGGGCGCCGCCTGGCTGCGCCTGGCCTGGGCCGGGGTGCTGCTGGCGGTCGTGGTCCGGCCCCGCCCGTCGGCCTTCACCCGCTCCGCCCTGCGGGCCTGCGTGGCGCTGGGCGTGGTGACGGCCGGCGTCACCATCCTGTTCATGGCGGCGGTGGCCCGGCTGCCCCTGGGTACGGCCAGCGCGCTGGAGTTCCTCGGGCCGCTCGGCGTGGCCGTGGCGCGCGGCCGGGGCGGCGCAAAGCTCTGGCCGGCGCTCGCGGCGGTCGGGGTGCTGCTGCTCACCGAGCCGTGGCGCGGCGGCGCGGACCCGGTCGGGGTGGCGTACGCGCTGGGGGCGGGGGCCTGCTGGGCCGCGTACATCCTGCTCACCCAGCGGGTGGGCGACGAGGTCTCCGGGGTCCGCGGCCTGGCGGTCTCCATGCCGGTGGCGGCCGTGGTCGCGACCCTGGTCGTCGGTCCGTCGGTCTTCGGCGACCTGACCTGGCCGGTGCTCCTGGCCGGCCTCGGGCTGGCAGTGCTGCTGCCCGTCGTCCCGTTCGTGCTGGAACTGCTGGCGCTGCGCCGGCTCACCACCGCCGCGTTCGGCACGCTGATGAGCCTGGAGCCGGCCATCGCCCTGGTCGTCGGCCTGGTCGCGCTGGGTCAGGTGCCCGGCCCCGCCGCGGTGGCCGGGATCGCCTTCGTGGTGGTGGCCGGGATCGGCGCGGAACGGTCCGGCGCCCGGCCGGGCGACCACACCGCCGCGGCCCCCGACGGGCGGCCCGTGGAGGCCGGCGCCGTCACTTGAGGATGAGGCGGTTGGTCTGCTCGAAGACGTCCAGGTCGGCGAGGGTCTCGATGACGCTGGCGGAGAGCGGGGTGGGCAGCTCCTCCCGGTGGAAGAAGCCTGCGTCGGTGGTCTCGTCGGTGAACCGGGCCAGCTCCCCGTCCCACTCCTCGACCCGGAACGCCGTGGTGAAGATCTGGTAGGTGTGGCCGAACATGTTGGTGTTGGTGAAGTCGGGGCCCGTGTAGAGGGCGAAGGCGCTGACCCGCAGGGCGCGCAGGCCGGTCTCCTCGCGTACCTCCCGGACGGCGCAGTCGGCGATCGACTCGCCCAGCTCCATGGCGCCGGCCGGCAACGCCCACTGGCCGTTGTCCGAGCGCTGGATGAGCAGCACCCGGGCGGCGTTGTCGCGGACCACGGCGCGCGCGCCGACGAACATCAGGGTGCGGTCACCGGCCAGGGCCCGGAGCTGCCCCACGTACGAGTCGGCCCACGAGATGCTCACCCGGACAATCTACGCAGCTTCGCTGGTCGGGTCGGCCGTTCCGGGGGTTCCGTTCGTGTGACCGGCGACACTACGTTGTTACCCATGCGTAGCACGATGATGGACGCCCCCCTCCAGGTCGCCCGGATCCTCGAACACGGCTCCACGGTGCACGGCACGGCCGAGGTCGTCACCTGGACCGGCGGCGAGCCCCGTCGGATGACGTACGCCGAGGTCGGGCGGACCGCAGCCCGGCTGGCCCACGCGCTGCGCGACGAGTGCGGCGTCACCGGTGACGAGCGGGTCGCCACCTTCATGTGGAACAACAACGAGCACCTGGTGGCCTACTTCGCCGTGCCGAGCATGGGCGCGGTGCTGCACACCCTCAACATCCGGCTCTTCCCGGACCAGGTCGCCTACATCGCCAACCACGCCGAGGACCGGGTGGTGCTGGTCGACAGCACGCTGATCCCGCTGCTGGCCCGGGTGATCGGCGAGATGACCACCGTGCGGCACGTGGTGGTGGTCGGCGGCGGCGACCCGGCCCCGCTGCTGGCCGCGGCCGGCGACCGGATCGCCGTACACCACTGGGACGCCCTGCTGGCCGACCGGCCGGAGTCCTACGACTGGCCCGAGGTGGACGAGCGCGACGCCGCCGCGCTCTGCTACACCTCCGGGACCACCGGCAACCCCAAGGGGGTCGCCTACTCGCACCGCTCGATCTACCTGCACTCACTCCAGGTCTGCATGCCGGAGGGCTTCGGCCTCGGCCCCCAGGACCGGGAGCTGGCCATCGTCCCGATGTTCCACGCCATGTCGTGGGGCCTGCCCTACGCGGCGTTCCTCTCCGGCGCGTCGCTGATCATGCCGGACCGGTTCCTCCAGGCCGAGCCGATCGCCGCGATGATCGCCGCCGAGCGCCCCACCCTGGCCGGCGCGGTGCCGACCATCTGGACCGACCTGCTGACCTGGCTGGACAGCCACGACGTGGACACCTCCTCGCTGAAGGAGGTGATCGTCGGTGGCTCGGCCTGCCCGCCGTCGCTCATGCACGCCTTCCAGGAGCGGCACGGGATCGAGGTCATCCACGCCTGGGGCATGACCGAGATGTCCCCGCTGGGCTCGGTCTCCCGGCCGCCGGCCGGCGCGACCGGCGAGACGGCCTGGCGCTACCGCTACACCCAGGGCCGCGTCCCGGCCGGGGTCGCCGCGCGGATCGTCGGCCCGCTGGGCGAGCCGCTGCCCGCCGACGGGACGTCCGTCGGCGAGCTGGAGGTCCGCGGGCCGTGGGTGACCGCCCGGTACGTCGGCGACGAGATCCCGGACGAGGAGAAGTTCCGCGACGGCTGGCTACGGACCGGGGACGTCGGCACGCTCTCGCCGGACGGCTACATCACCCTCACCGACCGCGCCAAGGACGTGATCAAGTCGGGCGGGGAGTGGATTTCGTCGGTCGAGCTGGAGAACGCCCTGATGGCGCACCCGGCCGTGCTGGAGGCGTGCGTGGTGGGCGTGCCGGACGAGCGCTGGGACGAGCGGCCCCTCGCGACCGTGGTGGTCCGGGAGGGCTCCTCGGTCACCGCCGAGGAGCTGCGGGACTTCCTGGCGAAGTCGGTGGCGCGCTGGCAGTTGCCGGAGCGCTGGGCGTTCATCGACGCGGTCCCGAAGACCAGCGTCGGCAAGTTCGACAAAAAGGTGGTGCGTTCCCGGTACGCCGACGGTGGCCTGGACGTACGTGAACTGACCGCGCCGTAACACTTTCCGGCGTACCGTCGCCAGCACGGGTAGGACGTGTTCCTCTCGAACATTCCTCCCCAGAGGGCGGCCCCGGCGTTCGCACCGCGCCGGGGCCGCCCGCTTTGCGGGGCGACCCGCAATGTCATTCTCGCGAAACTTGTTCGCCTCTGTCCTGATGATGGCGAAATCGGTTTCGCGTTCTCACGTCTCGCTCGTCGTGATGAGCACCTTGCCGACCACCGAGTTCTCCACCGCCTCGTGCGCCGCCCGAGCCGCCTCCAGCGAGTGGTGGTGCAGCGGCAGGCCGGCCTCCTCGCCCACCCGGACCGCGCCCTGGGCCACCGCCGCCGCGATGTCCGTCACCGCCTGCGCCTTGGCCGCCTTCGGCGCCGTGTAGATCAGCACGAACTGCCAGCGCGCGTTCGGCATCATCAGCGCCCGGATCGGCAGGGTCACCTGCTCGCCGCCGTCGTCCGCGTAGACGCAGACCGCACCGCCGGTCCGCAGCAGCTGCACGTCGGCGGCGGCGTTGCGGGCGGCGGACACCTCGACGATCGTGTGCACCCCGTCGGGCGCGATCTTGCGGACCTCCTCGACCACGTCCTGCTCGCGGTAGTTGACCACGAAGTTGGCCCCGGCCGCCGCGGCGAGCTGCGCCTTCTCCGGGCTGCTCACCGTGGCGACCACGCACGCGTCGGCCCAGCGGGCCAACTGGATGGCCGCGTTCCCCACCGCGCCCGCCCCGCCCTGCACCAGCACCACGTGGTCGCTCAACGCGCCGGCGTGCAGCTTGTCCGGCATGTACTCGCCGGCGGTCAGGCAGCGGTGCGCCGTCATGAACGGGATGCCGAGCGCGGCGCCCAGGTCGAACGAGGCCGAGCCGAGGCGCACCGCGTGCCGGACCGGGACCACCGTGTACTCGCTGGCGGTGCCCCAGGGCCGCTGCCAGGCCGCCTCCCAGATCCACACCCGTGAACCGATGAGGATCTGGTCGACGCCCTCGCCGACCGCCTCGATCACCCCGGCGCCGTCCTGCCCGGGGATCTGCCAGCCCTGCGGCAGCGGCCAGGCGCGGCGGGCCTTCCAGTCGGTCGGGTTCACCCCGGCCACGGCCATCCGCACCAGCACCTCGCCCCGGCCCGGCTCCGGCACCGGCCGGTCCACGAGCTGGAGCACCGAGGCGTCCCCGTTGGTCTCGTACACGATCGCCCTCATCGCCGTCCCCTCCGCCGTCCTGCCGGCTGCGCTACCCGGCCGCCCCGCGATCATTCCGATCGGGCGCGCCCCGGAAACCGTACAACCGGGCGGGCGGCGGACATCCGGCCCTTTGGTGGATCGCCATGGGTGTCAACGGTCACCGGTGACACCCACGGCGTTCCACTCACCCGGCGGCCGCCGCGCGCTTCACGTAGTCGATCAGCTCCGGGGAGGGGCCGCCGTACTGCTGGGCGATCTCCGCGCTGTTCTCCGCCTGCATCCGGTAGAGCGAGTCGCGCAGCCCCGGGTCCCCGCCGTGGAACGCCTCCAGCAGCTCCATCCAACGCGCCGCCAGGGCCCGCACCCGCGGGTCCGCCGGGTCGGTCCCGGCGTCCAACTCGGCCCGCACCCGGGCGATCAGCTCCGGCCACTCCGCCTCCACGCCGCGGATCGCGTCCTCGCCGAGCCGCTCCCGGCGCTGCGCCAACGCGGCAAGCTGTTCCTCGCTGAAGTAGTTCCGCACGGTGTCGTCCACCCTGGTCACCTCCTCGATCAGCGCGAGCAGGTCGACGGACGGGGCGCCCCCGGCGGCGCGGACGGCCGGCACCAGCGCGGCCAGCCGGTCCCGCAGCCCACCCAGCGCGGCGAGCTGCCGCTCCACGTGGACCAGGTGCTCGCCGAGCAGCTCGGCCAGCTCCGGCCCGCCGCTCCCGCCGCCGTCCAGCAGTGCGCCGATGGTCTCCAGCGGCAGGCCCAGCTCGCGCAGCGCGACGATCCGGTACAGCCGTCCCACGTCCCGCTCGTCGTAGAGCCGGTGCCCGGACGAGGTCCGGGCGGACGGCCGCAGCAGCCCCACGTGGTCCCAGTGGTGCAGGGTCCGGACCGTCAGCCCGGTACGCCGGCACAGCTCACCGATCCGCCAGGTGGACGCCACGTCCCACTCCCTCTCGCGTCACCGCGCCCTGCGGCGACGGGGGCGACGCTATGACCTGACGTCGCGTCAGGTGCAAGCCGCGCGTTCCACCACCTCGGGGGTGAGCGCGTCGATCGAGGGCAGCAGCACCGCCGCCAGCTTCTCCGCGTCCGGATCCAGGGGGTAGGACCCGTGCGGCACGGCCACCACCCGGCAACCGGCGGCGGCCGCCGAACGGACCCCGTTCGAGGAGTCCTCCACCGCCACGCACCGGGCCGGGTCGACGCCGAGCCGCGCGGCCACCGCCAGCCAGACGTCCGGCGCCGGCTTGCCCCGGGCGGTCTCCTCGGTCGACAGGGTCGCGCCGAAAGCGTCGGCCAGGCCCGTCGCGTCCAGCGCCGCCGCGATCAGCCGGGTGGGGGAGGAACTGGCCAGCCCCAGCGGCCACCGCGCGGCCGTGCGGCGCACCACCGCGACCGCGTCGTCGATCAGGGGTACGCGCCGCGCGTACCGCCGGGTCATCTCGGCCACCACCTCGGTGGCGACCTGCTCGGCGCCCCGGTCGACGCCCAGCTCGCCGCTCAGGTAGGCGGCCCACTCGGCGGTGCTCATCCCCATCAGCCGGCGCTGGGTGTCCGGCTGCCAGGTGCCCCCGTGCTCCGCCACGTACGCCCGCCGGACCTCCTCCCAGACGGGCTCGGAGTCCACGATCACGCCGTCCAGGTCGAAGAGCACCGCGTCCACCACGTACCCATCCTGCCGGACCGGCCGGGCGCGTGCCGGCCGGCCGCTCAGCGGGCCGGGTTCGGGGCGTCCGTGGCGTTGCCGCGCTGCGCCGGCAGGCCGATCGGGGCCTTCGGCGGGATGATCGTGCGGCACCGGGTGGCGATCGGTTCGAGCAGCTCGCGCAGCCGGGCCGTCCGCTCCGCGCCCAGCGCCCGCCACGGGCCGAGCGCGGCCCGGTCGGTGGCCTCCTCGACAGCCCGGAAGGTCGCGGTGCCGTGCTCGGTCGGCGCCCGGCCGGCGGTCAGCCAGCCCTGCTCGACCAGCCGCTCCTCGGCGGCGGCCCACTCCTCGTCGGTCCAGCCGCGGGCCGCCTGGTGGAACTCGCGGGACTGGTCGACCCGGCACCGCCAGGCCACCACCTCCACCGGCGCCAGGCCGGTGCCGACCAGCGCCGCCACGTGCCCGTCACCCCGGTGCTCGCGCAGCGTGGTGGCGGCCTGCCACATCCGGGCCAGCGGGTACTCGCCGCGGGGCAGGGCGGCGTTGACCGCGCCGAGCACCCGGCCGGCCGGCTCCACCCGCCCGGCCGCCTCCTCCAGCAGGTCGGCCGCCTCGACCAGGTGCGACTCGGGCAGCTCGTAGGTGAACTCGGCGAGCGCCTGCACGGCGCCGGTGAGCCGGGCGCGCAGCGCCTCCTCCGGGGTGGCCAGCCGCCACACCGAGGGCAGCGCCCGGGCCACCATGGCCGGCGCGAAGCTGAAGAAGGCGGCCACCACGCTCGGCGCGGCGACGGGCCCGAGCGGGGCGGCCCGACCGGCGAAGTAGCCCCGCCAGTAGCCGCGCAGCCCGACCGCCTCGTACGCGGCACGGGCCCGCGGGTGGAAGTAGGTCACCGCGTGGACCGGCTCGAAATGCGTCCACATCAGCCGGGCCAGCCCGGTGTCGTCCAGCGCCGCCACGTGCACCTCCGCGTCGGTGGGCAGGTCGCCGCGGGCGGGTGGACCGCCCACGGTGACCTTGAACCTACTGCCGCTGGGTGACCGGGCGGAAGCCTTGAGCTACTGCGCGGCGAGCACGTCGACGACGAAGCGCAGCGGCCCGGCCGGCCGGCCGCCCGACGCGTCGTTGCCGTACGCCAGCTCGGCCGGGATGTCCAGCTGCACCCGGCTGCCCACCGGCACGCCCACGAGGCCCTTGTCCCAGCCAGGGATGACCTGTCCGACGCCGATCGGGAAGGTGGCCGGCTGGCCGTTGTTCCAGGACGCGTCGAACTCCTTGCCGTCCTTGTAGAACACGCCCACGTAGTTCGTGGTGATCTGCTGGCCGGCCTTGACCGCCGGGCCCTTCCCCTTGACCAGCGTGGTCACGGTGAGCTTCTTCAGCTCGCCCTTGCCCGCCTCGACGGCCGGCCTGGTCTTCAGCGCCGGGTCGATGTCGGCCGGGAGCTGCGGGGCGGGGGGTGCGGTGGGCTCGGCCGAGGGGGCGGCGCTGGCCGACGCGGCGGTGTTCGCCGGCTTGTCGTCGTCGCCGCTGTTCTTCCAGACGATGCCGCCGATCAGGAGCGCCACGGCGAGCACACCGACGAACGCGCCCAGAATCGACTGCCGGCGGCGCCTCTTCTCGGCGGCCTTCTTCGCCGCCAGCTGGGCGGCCAGCCGCCGCTCCGCCTTGGTGCCCGGGCTCTGGCCCGCCGACCGGTTCTGCACGCGCTCGCTCACGTCGACTCCCTGCTGGGTGGGGTGGGTGCCCCCGGCGGGCCGCCGCCGAGGCCAGCGCACACGGTACCCGCCCGAACGCCCGCGGTGCTCCCACGGCCGGCTCGGATCCGGACAGCTCACCCACGGTGGGCGGGACGGAACAGCGGTGACGCGGGGCTCGGCGGAGTAGGTTCTCGACCATGGCGATCCTCACCGAAGAAGACCTGGCCCTGCTCGCCGAGCCGCAGCTCGCCCACGTGGCGACCATCGAGGCCGACGGCACACCGCACGTCACCCCGGTCTGGGTGGACACCGACGGCGAGCACATCGTTTTCAACACCGCGAAGGGCCGGCAGAAGTACGTCAACATCGCCCGCAACCCGGTGGTCGCGGTCTCCGTCGTGGACAAGGCCGACGACTTCCGCACCCTCTGGGTCAAGGGCACCGCGGAGCTGGTCACCGAGGGGGCCGACGAGCACATCGACCGGTTGGCGCAGAAGTATCTGGGGCAGGACACCTACCCGTTCCGCCGGCCGGGCGAGGAGCGGGTGATCGTCCGCATCACCCCCACCGAGAAGCTCGGCCGGGGCTGACCCGCCGCCGTCGAGGGGCGGGGCCCCGGCCCCTCGACGTCAGGCGGTCTTGCGGGGGGCGGCCTTCTTCTCGGCGGCCTTCTTCGCCGGGGCCTTCTTCGCGGCGGTCTTCTTGGCGGCGGTCTTCTTGGCGGCGGTCTTCTTGGCCGGCTCGGCCTTCTTCTCCGCCGCCTTCTTGGCGGGCGCCTTCTTCGCCGCGGCCTTCTTCTCGGCCGCCTTCTTGGCCGGCGCCTTGGCTGCCTTCTGCGCCGAGCGCGCCGCCGAGATCGGGGTCGGCTCGCCCGCCCCGCCTTCCGGCGCCTCGCCCCGGGCCGCCCGGGCCCGGTCGACCGACGCCTTGAGGGCGGCCATCAGGTCCACCGCGGCGGCCGGCGCGGCCTCTTCCTCCTCCGGCTGGACCACCTCGCGGCCCTCGACCTTGGCGTCGATGACCTCCTGCAACGCCGCCCGGTAGTCGTCGGTGAAGGCGTCCGGCTCGAACTCGCCGGCCATCGAGTCGATCAGCGAGCTGGCCATCGCCAGTTCCGGGGGCCGCACCTTGAGGTCCTCGTCGAGGAAGCCGAAGTCGGGTTGTCGCACCTCGTCCGGCCAGAGCATGGTGTTGAGCAGCAGCACGCCCTCGCGGACCCGCAGGGTGGCGAGCTGCTCCCGCTGGCGCAGCGCCACCTTGACGATCGCCACCCGCTCCGAGTCGGCGAGCGCGTCGCGCAGCAGCACGTACGGCTTGGTGGCCGAGCCCTCCGGCTCCAGGAAGTACGCCTTGTTGTAGAGGATCGGGTCGACCTGCTCGGCCGGCACGAACTCCAGCACGTCGATCGCGTGCGAGGTGGTCAGCGGCAGCTCGGCGAAGTCCTCGTCGGTGAGGATGACCATCTCGCCGCCGCCGATGTCGTAGCCCTTGGCGATGTCGTCGTAGGTCACCTCCTCGCCGCAGACCGAGCAGGTGCGCTTGTAACGGATGCGGCCGCCGTCCTCGCGGTGCACCTGATGGAAGCGGATGTCCTTCTCCTCGGTGGCCGAGTAGACCTTCACCCCGATCGACACCAGGCCGAACGACACCGCTCCTTTCCAGATCGCCCGCATGACGCGCTCCTCTCCCCGGTTCTGACCAGAATCGCAAATGATCGAACGGGACGCACGCGCTTCCGCACGCAACTACAGTCATGAGGTGCCCGGCGCGCCGTTGAAGCCGATGCTCGCGATGACCGGGCAGCTCCCGGCCGGTGACGGCTGGGCGTACGAGTTCAAGTGGGACGGGGTCCGCGCGCTCGCCGACATCAGCCGCGGCCACCAGCACCTGTACGCCCGCTCCGGCGTCGAGATCACCACCGCGTACCCCGAGCTGATTCCCCTGGCCGAGCAGGTCGACGACGCCCTGCTGGACGGCGAGGTGGTGCTCTTCACCGACGGCCAGCCCTCGTTCACCGCCCTCGCCGAGCGGATGCACGTCCGCAACGCGGCCAAGGCCGCCCGGCTCGCGGCGACCGTGCCCGTCACGTACATGATCTTCGACGTGCTGCGGCTTCGCGGCCAGGACCTGACCGGCCGGCCCTACCGGGAGCGGCGCGAGATTCTGGAGTCCCTCGGGCTCGGCGCCGCCCGGTGGGCGGTGCCGCCGGTCTTCGGCGACGGCCCGGCCACCTATGCGGCGGCCGGCGAGCACGGCCTGGAGGGGGTGATGGCCAAGCGGGTCGACGCGGTCTACCGGCCCGGGGTGCGCTCACCGGACTGGGTGAAGGTCAAGCTGGAGGTGACCGGCGACTTCGTGGTCGGCGGCTGGCGGCCCGGCGCGCGGAAGATCGGCGGCCTGCTGGTCGGGGTGCCCCGGCCGGACGGGCGGCTCACCTACCGGGGCCGGGTCGGCGGCGGGATCGGCGCGGCGCTCGAACGCGAACTGCTGCGCGAGCTGGAGCCGCTGCGCACCGCCGGGTCGCCGTTCGGCGGGGACGTGCCGCGCGAGGATGCCCGCGGCGCGAACTGGGTAACTCCTCAGGTCGTGGTGGAGGTCAAGTACGGCCAGCGCACCCCGGACGGCCGGCTGCGCTTCCCCCGGATCCTGCGCCTGCGCCCCGACAAGCCGGTCGAGGAGGTCGACGATGTCAGCTGATCGTCTCAAGGTGGACGTGGAGGGCCGCTCGCTGGAGGTGTCCAACCTGGACAAGGTCCTCTACCCGAAGGCCGGCTTCACGAAGGGCGAGGTGATCGACTACTACACCCGGATCGCCCCGGTGCTGCTGCCGCACCTCCAGGACCGGGCGCTGACCCGGATCCGCTTCCCCAACGGCGTCGACGGCGGCTCGTTCTTCGAGAAGAACGCCCCCGCCGCCACCCCCGGCTGGGTACGCACCGAGAACCTGCCCGCCCCCGGGTCGAGCAAGGGGCGGGAGACCATCGACTACGTGGTCGCCGACGACCTGCCCACCCTGGTCTGGCTGGCCAACCTCGCCGCGTTGGAGCTGCACACGCCGCAGTGGAAGGTCGGCGAGCACCCGGACATGATGGTCGTCGACCTGGACCCGGGCGCCCCGGCGGCGCTGAAGCAGTGCTGCCAGGTGGCGCTCCTGATGCGGGACCGGCTGGCCTCCGACGGTGTCGACAGCTACCCGAAAACATCGGGGAAGAAGGGCATGCAGCTCTGCTGCCCGATCGCCGGCACCCAGGATGCCGATCTTGTTTCCGACTACGCGAAGCGGATCGCGCAGGAGTTGGAGAAGGAGCACCCGAAGCTGATCGTCTCGAAGATGGCGAAGAACCTGCGTCCCGGGAAGGTCTTCATCGACTGGAGCCAGAACAACGCGGCCAAGACGACGGTGGCGCCGTACTCGCTGCGGGCCCAGGACGTGCCCTCGGTGTCGACGCCGCTGACCTGGGACGAGGTCGAGGCGGGGGCGGTCGGCAAGCGGCCGTCGACCCGCCCCTACACCGCCACGGAGGTGCTCAAGCGGGTGGAGCAGCAGGGCGACCTGCTGGCCCCGCTGCTCGACGGCGGCCCGGAACTGCCCGGCCGCTGAGGGATCCGGGCAGTCCGGGCCGGGGGTCAGCGGCGGGCGGCGTCCCAGGCGGCGCTGCTCAGGAAGTACGTGTCGTACAGCTCCTGCACCTCCAGCAGGCTCTCCGGCGGCACCTTCCCGTAGGCGATGCGCTCCAGGTGGCGGAAGTACTCGAACCGTTCGACGCCGGGGGTGATGACGATGAGGATGTCGGCGTTCTCGCCGGGCGCGGCGGCGAACGCGTGCGCCACGCCGGGCGGCACGATCACCAGGTCGCCGCGTTCGGCGGTGACGACCTGCTCGCCGGAGAGCAGTTGCGCGGTGCCGTCGAGCAGGTAGAACAGCTCGGCGGAATTGCCGTGGTGGTGCGGCCGGGCGCCGTCCGCGCCGTCGGTGAGGGTGACCCGCTGGGTGGAGAGCGCCCCGCCGGTGGCGCTGCTGTCGGCGAGCAGCCGGATCGTGGTAGGGGCGCGGCCCACCACCTCGGCGTCCGCGTCACGGACGATGACGGACCGGTCGAAGTCGGGCGTGATCAGGGACATCGCGCTACTCCTGTCGTGGTGGTGCGGGTCAGAGGGCGAACAGCAGGGCGGCGTTGAGCAGGATGACCACGGCGGTGGCGAAGTGGACGCCGAAGGCGACGGCCTTCCTGCCGTGGCGCAGCACGATGAGGGTGTCTCCCAGCGGGTTGATCGCGACGATGAGCATGTACCAGGCGACCGCCTCGGCGCTGGTGAAGGCGATGAGCGCGAGACCGAGCAGGCCGTAGCTGAGGTCGCGCAGGCCCTTGATCGTGAGGTAGGCGGGGTCCTCATCCGGCTTGACCGGGACGCCGTAGCCGGCGGCCGAGGCCTGAGGCGCGAGAAGGAACCGCGCGCCGATGAGGACGCAGAAGAGGCTGAGCACGATGGCGAGCCCGTAGGCGATGGGGGTGAGCATGGTCGACTCCAATTGCTAGCGCTGCTAGATCCAAGAGCGAAGCTAGCAGAGCGGCGGCAGGTTGGCTAGCGGTGCTAGACTTCCGGTCATGGCGATTCGAGAGCGGCGGGAGCGGGAGCGGGCCGAACGGGAGCGGGCGATCGTCGCCGCCGCCCGGGAGCTGGCCGAGTCGGAAGGCTGGGACGCGGTCACCACCCGCCGGCTCGCCGCCGAGATCGAGTACAGCCAGCCCGTCCTCTACAGCCACTTCAAGGGCAAGGGCGCCATCATGGCGGCGGTCGCCGTGGAGGGCTGCGGCGACCTGGCGGCCGAACTCGCCGCCGCCCGGGCCGCCGCGACCGACCCCCGGCAGGCCGTCGCCGGAATCGCCACGGCGTACGTCGAGTTCGCCGAGCGCCGGCCCGCGCTCTACGACGCGATCTTCAACCTCCCCACCGACCTGCCCTTCGCCAGCCAGGACGTGCCGGTCGAGCTGGCCCGGGCCTTCGCCGAGCTGGCCGAGACCCTGCGCCCGTTCGCCGGTGACGACAACCTGGAGACGTTCACCGAGACCTTCTGGAGCGGACTGCACGGCCTGGTCTCGCTGATGCGCAACGGCCGGCTCCGGCGGGAGGAGCACGAGCGGCGGCTGGCCCTCCTGGTGGACCGGTTCGCCCCGCTAGGGTGAGCTGACCGCCAGGGAGGAGTCCACCCGATGGCCGATCACGCACCCGTCGCCGTCGCGACCGGCGAGCCGCTGCTCAGCTACCTCGACGGGGCGACCGGCGAGCGCACCGACCTGACCGCCCAGCAGTTGGGCGCGTGGGCGGCCCGCAGCGCCGGGCTGCTCCGGGACGGCTGCGGGCTGCGCCCCGGCGACCGGGTGGCCGTGCTGCTGCCGCCGCACTGGCGTACCGCGGCCGTGCTCATCGGGGCCTGGTCGGTCGGGCTGGCGGTCTCGTTCCGGCCCCGGGCCCTGGCCGGGCTGCCGGTCCTCGAACCGGGCGCCGACCTGCCGTACGACGCGGTGTTCGTGACCCCGGAACGGCTGGACGACTGGCTGGAGGACGTGCCCGAGGGGACGCACCGCTACCTCGTTGGCACCGGGGCCGGCCCGCTGGACGAGGTGCCGCCGGGCTGGCTCGACTGGTCCGCCGAGGTGCTGCGGCACCCCGAGATCGCCCCCGACCTGGCCGCCCTCCGCCCCACGGACCCGGCCAGCCCGGACGGCACCAGCTACGGCGAGTGGGGCGCGGTGGCGCTGGAGTACGCCGAGCAGCTCGACCTGCGGGCCGGCGACCGGCTGCTGGTCGACACGGCCGAGCACGAGCAGCCGCTGAAGTGGTTGCTCGCCCCCCTCGCTGCCGGGGCGTCCGTGGTGCTGTGCGCCGACCTCGACCCGGCCGACCGGGACGCCCGCGTCGCCGGGGAGCGGGTCACCCGGGTGCTGTGAGGGCCGGTGGCGGGCTGCCCGGTCATCCGGGCGACTGCGGATCCTAGCCATCCCGAGGTCGTCACGGTCTGCCTTCTCCGGGAACGCCGGCGGTGTCCGTCGCCGGGCTCTACCGTGCAGACGTCGGCGGGGGCGAGCACGAGGAGCGGCCGGTATGAACGCCAGCGGATCGTCAGCGTTGTTCACCGACCTGCGGCAGGCCGACGCCGGTGTGCTGAACGTCGGATACGTCGACGCCGGGCCCCCGGAGGGTCCGGTCGTGCTCCTGCTGCACGGGTGGCCGTACGACATCCACAGCTTCGCCGAGGTCGTACCCCGGTTGACGGCGGCCGGCCACCGGGTGCTCGTGCCGCACCTGCGGGGGTACGGCACGACACGGTTCCAGTCTGACGACACCATGCGGAACGGTCAGCCGGCAGCTCTGGCCCTCGACGCCGTGGCCCTCATGGACGCCCTGGGGGTGCAAGAGGCGATCCTCGCCGGGTTCGACTGGGGCGCCCGCACGGCCGACATCATCGCGGCGCTGTGGCCGGAGCGCTGCCAGGGCCTCGTCTCGGTGAGCGGCTACCTGATCGCCGGCCAGGAATCGGGGCGCAAGCCGCTCCCCCCGGAGGCGGAACTCTCCTGGTGGTACCAGTTCTACTTCGCGACCGACCGCGGCCGGGAAGGGTACGAGAAGAACCTCGACAGCTTCGCCAAGCTGATCTGGCGTACGGCGTCCCCGAAGTGGGCCTTCGACGACGCGACCTTCGCCCGGAGCGCCACCTCGCTGCACAACCCCGACCACGTCGACGTCGTGATCCACAACTACCGCTGGCGCCTCGGCCTCGCCAGCGGGGAGCCGCAGTACGACGAGGTGGAGGAGAAGCTGGCCGCGAACCCGAGCATCGGGGTGCCCACCATCACCCTCGAAGGCGACGCGAACGGCGCACCCCATCTCGACCCGTCCGTGTATGCCGGTCGCTTCTCCGGCCGCTACGAACACCGGACCGTGGGTGGTGGCGTCGGGCACAACCTGCCGCAGGAGGCGCCGCAGGCGTTCGCCGACGCGGTGTTGCAGGTCGCGACCTGATCCTCCTTGGTCAGCCTCGGCTGGCCCGGTCGACGCCCTTGTGCACCCGGACCGTGCGCTCGACAAGTTCGCGCAGGGCGCTCTCGTCGATGTCGTCGAGTCGCTTCAGGTAGAGGCAGCCCTTGCCGGTCTTGTGGGGACCGAGCCGGGCGAGCACCGACGGGTAGCGCTCCTCGAACCCGCCCACCAGATAGACGACGAGCTGCTGCTTGCGCGGCGAGAAGCCGACCAGCGGCCAGTCGCCCGTGCGCCCGCTCTCGTAGGTGTAGCGGTAGCTGCCGAAGCCCACGATGCTCGGGCCCCACATCACCGGGGGCTCGCCGGTGATGTCCCCGAGCAGCGCGCAGAGGCGCTCCGCGTCGGCCCGCCGGCGGTCGTCGGGCACGGCCGCCAGGAAGTCGTCAACGCTGGCATCGGTCGGCACGGTCACCGGCTGCTTCGAGGTCGCCATGGGCTGATGCTCCCAGGTGACTACGACACCCGAATGCGGTTGACACCCGCTGCGGGTGCGGTGCCTACTGCGCAACGGGCGCCGTCGGGCCGGCCCGGCACCCGCCGGCCGTTCAGCGATCGATGGCAGGCGACAGGGGCGGAGCATGATGGCGGACCGGATGGACGCGCTGACCTGGAAAGAGTTCGGCGAGGAACACCTCGCGGAGCTGACCCGCCTGGCGAAGGCGTGCCTGGCCGTAGACGGCGGCTTGCCGCTGTTCGTGCAACCCCCGCTGCTGCGGGCCCGGCTGCTCCAGACCCGTACCCTCGGCGCCTGGCATGACGGCGGCCTGGTCGCGGCCGTCGGCGTTGGCCTGGGCGGGCAGCCGGCCACCAGCACCGGCCTGGTGCATCCGGACTGGCGGGGGCGGGGTCTCGGCGGGCGGCTGCTGAGCTGGGCCGGCGAGCAGGCCGGTGACGCCGATCTGCTGGTGACCACCGAGTCGTGGAGCCCTGGCGCGGACGCGCTGTTCACGGCGCGCGGCTTCGAGCGGACGTTCACCGAGTGGGTGCAGCGGCACGACCTCACCGGCGTCCCCTCGGTCACCCCTCCCGATGGCGTGACCACCGAGCCGGTGACGCTTGGCCCTGAGCTGTTCTCGACCTATCGGGCGTCGTTCGCCGACCGGCCCGGCTTCGCCTCGCCCACGGCCGAGGAGTGGCTGGGTGAGCTGGGGGAGGACGACGAGTACCGGGCGGACCTGTCGCTCATCGCCCGTGGGCCCGACGGTGCCGCCGTGGGGTTCGTCAACGTCATCGACAACTGGGTCGACCAGGCGGGCGTCGTCCCGGGCTGGCGGGGGCGGCGGGTCGGGGCGTATCTGGTAGCTGGTGCGCTGCGGGGGCTGGCGGCCGACGGGGCGCGAGAGGCGTGGCTCTGCGTCAACGACAACAACCCGGCCGCCGAGCTGTACCGGCGGCTCGGGTTCCAGGACGCCGGCCGGCGGGCTCGCTACCTGCGCCGCCGTTCGTAGCCTTGGGCGCGCTCGGCCTTCGTGGAGGCCGAGCGCGCTTGTCGTCACGGGATGAGGTCGTCATCCCGGGGTGTCGGCTTACTGGAAGAGCCGGCCGGGCCGGGTGGCCTTTGCCTTGGTGATCAGGGCGTCTCCCCGTTTACGGCGCACCTGGATGGTCTTTGTCGCCCGTTTGATCGGGGTGAGAATTCTGTCCTTCATCGCGTGCCTCTCTTCTCTCGTGCGTCAGATCCGAGATGGCGCTTCCGCAGCATGGCGTCTACCCGCCCTGCCTCCACTCCGCGTACCCGCTGGGCCAGCCGCCATTCCGCCACCCTGGCCGCGGCGTCGGTCGTGCTCAGCGGCGGGTGAGCCAGGGTGCGCGCCGTGCGCAGGGCGAGGTGTGGTCGACCGGCAGGGCGCACCGGCCGCCGCCGGGCAGTGGGCGGTCGCAGAAGACCCAATGGCGTACGCACTGCTGGTCCTCGGCCGAGACGGTCACGCCGCCCGGCTCGACGCGGGCGCTGAGTTGGGCCAGCAGGCGGGCGGCGGTGCGGGCGAAAATGCGGGCGCGGTGCAGGTCGGGGGCGGTGACGGGGAGGTGGATCACCCAGCGGTCGGTCATCGGTAGCGGTGGTTCGTGGACTGGGCGCTCTGCCAGGAGCGCAGGGTGTTCTTGATGCGGACGTTCTCCTCCTGTACGGCTCGGAGGGCGGTCTGGGCGACGGTGAGTTCGTCGGCGACCTGGTGGAGGAAGGTGCGGATCTCGACGGGGTCGAGGCCGCGCCGGCGGACGTTGAAGCACCGCTCGCGGATCTGCCAGGGGCGGAGTGGTTGTCTTCTGGTGGCTTGTAGCGGTGGCTGGCTCTCGTCGCGTCGGCCTGCCAGCCGACGGATCAGGTTGCGCACGGGGGACCGCCCTTCGTCGGGTCGCGTCGAAGTGTGGTGGGGCGGCCTCCGCCGGTTACGGTCGGCGGAGGCCGCCCTGCCCTGCGGACTGTTCGGGGGTACGGCAGCAGGGAGCTCGCATTCAGCGTTGGGTGCTGGCACAGCCGACGAACCAAGTCAGCCGTGCCAGCGGCGGTGGATGCCCAACCGGGAGGGCCGGTTGCCTACCAGGCGATCCAGTGCCGGGCTTCCGGGAGCCAACATACAATGCAAAGCATGCAAAGAACAAGAGCCGAACATGCTAAGCACGCGAAGTCTTGGCTGCCGAGGCGGCGGCGTGGGAGGATCTTGGGGCCTACCAGGAGTTGCCATGCCCCGAATCCCAGACCGTCAGCGCATTGCCCAGGACATCCGCGACAAGATCAGCTCGGGCGAGTACGGCCCGGGTTTTAAGTTGCCTTCGCTGCGTGAGATGTCCGCGCACTACGGCGTCTCTGCCGAGCCGGTCCGATCTGCTCTACTGATCCTTCAGGCGGAAGGGCTGATCGAAGGTCATCAAGGTAAGGGCGTATACGTAACTGGTAACCACCCAGCAGTTGACTAGCGCGGCTCCCGTAGGCCGCACCAACGCCCAGGCTTCCTTGTCCGATGATCTGATGCCTCTCCCCTTCGGAAACCGGACAGTGGCGTTCCAGTGATGTGGTTCAGAATTCCTGTACATCTATCAAGGCGGCCCGCAGCGGGCCGCACGCGCCGCCGCCTGGGCGCGCGCCGGCCGCTGCCGCTGTCGCTCTGCGGCCGTCACGCCTGATGCCCAGCGGCTGGCGCGGACAGCGGGGAAGCCCAGAGGGTCGCAGCAGAACGACAGGCCCTTGATCAGCGGTGTGGTGGGCCGGCAGCCGGCCGGGCCGCGCGGCCACGAGCCCACGCGGTGTGGGGGAGGGCTCGCCGGCCGCGTCGGCGAGCTGGCGGCGGTCGCGGGGTCGCGGTTAGGGCTGCCTCCGGCGGGGACGCTCCGGCTCCAGGATGGCCGGGGCTCCGTCGGCGGGTCGCGGTCCGGGGTTGGTTGCGGAACGAGCCACCCCGCCTGCCATCGACCCGGGCAATCCGAGCAGACCATCGCCGACCCGCCAGCGGCCGTACGAGGTCAAGGTCCGCTTGATGTGGCGGGCCGGGCGGCGGCCCGCTCCCCCGTTTGGGCGGGTCGGCGGCAGACAGTGATGGAGTCGGCCTTGGGTGTATGCGCCGGCAGTGACGAACCGGACTGAGCAAGGAACAAGAGCACCAAGTGCGCCAGCTATTGCGAGTTCGAAACGAGGTGGTACATGGGGCACTGCCTCCAGAAACCGACCTGATCGAAGCGAACAAGCGAGCCCGACTGCTACTCGACACCCTGCACAGGACGCACCTTAGAAAAGGTTCGCAGGATTAGCTCTACCCCATGCTCTCCGCACCGAGCGCGGGGCCAACGATGGGTACCTAGGCGACGATGGTCGGCGGGCTGAAGCATGGAAGTGGTGTCAACAGCTGAAGGAGGCCAGCACCCACGGCGGGATGGCCGCAATCGGCGAGCTGGCGGCGATCGCGGGGTTGCGGTTACTGCCTCCGGCGGGGGCGCTCCGGCTTCAGGGTGGCCAGGGCTTCGCCGGCGGGTCCAGGTCCGTGGGCGGATGGCGGCAGGCCAACTCGCCTCCCATCGACCCGGGCGAGCCGAGCAGACCCCCCCCCGCCCCGCCAGCGTCTGTACGAGCCGTCAAGGTCCGCTTGACGTGGCGGGCCGGGCGGCGGCCCGCTCCCCAGCGGGGCGGGCCGATGGCAGACGGGGATGGGAAGACTTACCGCCGAGCGATTTCATACGTTCTAGTCCGGCACCCAATTACCACGTCGGCATTTTGAACAGACGACCGTCCTGGCCCTCATCATGAAGCGTGACGATGACATCTTCAGGTATGAGTGTCTGAGGCCCGGAGCCGAGGGGTAGGGGAAGATCACTGTCGAGAAGCGAGATGATCGGCTGCAGGCCCAGGGATGCGTATTTCCTGAAGACGCCGATTAGCTTCTCCCGCTTGCGAGGTTCCAACTGCTCCAGGGCGCCATCATGATATACGAAACGCGGGAATGGCACGTCCAGGTAGGTTCTAAGAAACGCCAAGTCGAAGGCAATGCAGAGGAGCTTTCTGTATGACGTTCCCCTATCGCCACTTGTGGCTATTCCTGCATTTCCAATGAACTCCGCCGTGAAGTCTAGACCGCCCTGGCTGTTCATTCTGATCGCAATGATCGCGTTCTGGCCTAGCACTTCATAGATAATCTCAGTGAAGTATCGGCGCAGCCGACCAAACCGGCTCTCCTCGTCGCGACCAATCTCCTCGATCTGCGTTTCTACTGCGGTCTCAAGATGTCCGAATTCCTCAGCCAATGTACGTTGCTGCCGACGCAGGTCTACAAGCCTCGCCGCCGCAGCTCGCTTGGACTCAAGTACGCTGAGTTCGCCTTGAAGGTTAGTCAATTCCAACGACAGGCTCTTGTATTTGTCCAGCGAATCGGAATTCCTGAGGAATTCTAAGGACTGAGCGCGCCTTAGGTTCAGCGTCTCAAGTTCCTTGCGGATCTCCACGAGCCTCGCCTGACTCTCGGCGAACTGCTCTTGTAATGCCTCGCGTCGCTCATCTGTAATCGCTCGATTGAAAGCGACGAGCTGCTCGTATTCTCGCTTGATTTGGTCGCCTAGGAGGACGCCTGCCTCACGGAAAAGGATCTCGGCGTCCCTCGGCCGGAAGAGTACCTGCTCTTCTTCTAGTGACTCAATAATCCGTTGTGTCAGTTGGCCAAGCCGGTAGCTCTCTTCGTTCAACGCCGCAATCTGCGCCTCGGTCCGTTCGATCAGCTCCGACGTAGCTCGGGTGTCTTCCTCTTGGAAATTGAAAGAGGCGAGAGTCGCCGTCTTAGCGTCGATGTCGCGTCTCTTTACCGAGATTAAGCCGTCCAGTACGGATGGATCAACATCCTCGCCGTTCCACTCTCGGGTTAAGGTGGCGAGGTCGGAGGTCGTCGCCGCCAACTCTTCCCGCTTTTTATACAGCTCGATGACCGGACCCGAGTCCATTCCGATTAGATGCGCAACAAAGGGCTTCCAATCCTGGTGCTTGCCGGAGAACTTGCCGAGCTGAAATACGTCTAGGTAGTCGCGCTGGGAGCGGATGAGGTAACCGACTAGCTTCCGGAACCCCCACGGGCGGAGTGCATCGATGCCCAACATGCCATCGAGGAGCAGCTTGGCGCGGTCGAACGGCAGACCGACGTGGTCCCAGTCCGAGCTGCCGAGCGCTGTTACATCTTCGATTGAAGACTTGCTCCGCTTGAAGTGGATTTTAGAGCCTGGTTCAACAGGGCGACCAATGGTCAGGTGATCCCCAGTTGGAAGTTGGACCTCCAAGAAGAACGTAAGCTTTTCGAAGAGCGACTTATGTTTGAAGAGAAAGAAGCTGCTACTCTTACCCTTCAAAAGGCAGAAGTCGATTAGTTCCGCGAGCGTTGTCTTGCCGAGATTATGAGTATCCAGGAGCCTGTTTGCTGGCACGCGGATTTCGGCGAGGACGGCGGATAGCCCACCGTTGAACTCCATTGGGTGGAATGATTCTGGCCTGTTGGAGTAGAGTCTCGTCAGCTTCATTATTTCCCCGCATATTCAAATAGATCGGCGGTGGCACGGTACTCCACTAGGCCGAGCAGGTAAAGCAAGTTCACTGCGGGCGTGAATAGGAAATCGGAGCCACGCGAGGCTTTGTCTAGGCTCGCCTTCAAATCGGCGTAGGGTACTGCCCGCTTGCGTCTCAGTTCCGCTAGCAGCACCGCCGAGGCGGCTAAGACCGTCTGATCCGGATGGGAATGTTTGTTAGGTCGCAGCATCTGGAGTTTCCCCGATGTCGCAGTGCCAGTACATGTAGAAAATTATCGCCCGGGTTAGTCGCCGGTTTCGCGATAGTACGCCGTCTCTCTTGAAGAGGAAGTCCACTAGGTAGTTGAACAGATCATCGAATGTCTGATAATCTCTTCGTCTGGCAACTATTTTGAGCTGAAACTCTTCGACCGCACCTTCATATAGGCGCAATACTTCGGAGTTGGCAGGGTCAGCCAAGAATCGCCCGATTTTCTGCGTCTCATGAAGGTATCGATCCTTGAGTAGCTTTGCGAAACCCGGCGTCATCACATTAATGCGGTTTTTCTCGTCGTAGGTGACGCGATCTACCACAGGAGCGTCGTCGGGGGTGGCGATGCTTCGAGTCCTTCCGCGATCGCAAGAATGACCTCGGCTAGGTCATAGCTTGACACTAGGAGGGGGCCATCGATGGGATCGATTCTAGCTCGACGGAGAATATCCGGATAAGTGTGGAGCATGTCATCCATGTACTCGACTCCGGCAAGGAATATCCGACTCTTCTGCAGGCCGGTTTCCTCGGACAATCGATTGATGATGGATGGAGCTGTCACGCCGCCCAAGCGTCTGTTGCTGAAAAGGATGTAGTTGTGTATTTCTTCGGCAGCCACCAGTTTGCGAATCCGTGGGATCTCTTCCGATAGCACAGAGCTGTCAGCGGTGCCGCTGAAGTCGCTGTCGCTAAAGTGAGCATTGGTGGCGTTTGTATGCTTCGCCTGGCCGACGGTGATCTGGGTCCAAGGTCCAGTCTCGCTGGGGAACCTAGTGGCAGTGCCGTGGAACCTCGCGTCGCGCCCGCCGTCGGGCCCTGCGGCGAAGGACTGAACTCCATCCCCGAAGAGCACCCTCATGCACTGCACCACCAGTCGTTCATACTGACTGTCGTCCAGATCTTCGTACGGGTACCCCATCCCGTGAGCCTACCGGCCGCATAGAGTACGCGCGATGTCACACGACCATGGTGGTCGCCTTTGGAGGCTCTGGCTGAGCCCGTCAGCGCCTTGTCTCAGTGCATTGGTACGAGCAGACCTCCAAAGTGTCTAGACGGAGACAGCGTCCGTGCGGGCGATGGTGTACGGCGGTCCCGGCGTAGTGGCGAGCAGCCGCACTGACGGTATCGAAGTGCGGGTGGGGGCTGTTCAACGCCCGTAGCCAACCGGTGGGCGACCCGGGGTCACAGCGCGTGGGTATCCCAGAGGGGGAAGCCGGTCTGGTGATGTCTGTGCCATGGTGGGCCAATGCACTCGGTCACCGACGCGTTGAAGCCCAACGGCACGAACTCGGCATTGGCGCACGCATGGTTGTGGGCAAACGCGGTCAGGCTGCAAGCAGCGCGCGTGCTTGCAGCGGAGGGTGACTTGACGCACCTGCCGGAGGCCTTCATGCTGCTCGTCGCGCTGAGAGACGTGCGTCGAGCAGCCAAGATGGCCTTGAGTAGCATGCAGGTCCCAGCCGCCAAGGACCAGCTGAGCGAGGCGCTTGCCGACTTCGACCGAGCGTTGCCGGGCATCGTCGAGGCCCGAGACGCGGTCGAGCACTTCGACGAGTACAGCCTCGGCGTCGGCCGGGCGCAGCGGAGCCGAATGAAGACGGACCCCCACCTCAGTCAGTACCAGTTGGCCGAGGAGTACGCCGTGCGATTCGGCTGGGCGGATGCAGAGCAACTGCATCCGCACCTGGCGGTCGGTCCGCACACAATTGCGATCTCAGCCGCGGCTGATGCAGCGAGTCTGCTCGTCGATGAGATCTGGGCTGCCGCGAAGACCGAGGAGGGGACTCCAACATCCCGTGCGGCGGCCAGAGCAATCCACCACGCTCAGAAGAGCGAGCCGGCGTGGCGTCAGAGGCAGCAGGAAGGTAGCAGACAACCTGCCGATCAAGCTCAAGGGACAACGGACGACGGAATCCATGCCGAATCTGCCGATGTTCCCTGACAACTGCGAGAACCGGCAGTGGTGCGCGCCAGTTCCTGTGTGAGCAGCCAAGCGAGCAGCCAAACCGGCGGACAGTAGCGGACGACGGCGAACCCGGACAGCGCCTCGGGCAGGAGGGCCAGGCGGTAAACCAGTGGTCCGGGAGCGAACTCGGAATGCGTGAGTCAGTCAGTCGATCGTCGGCAGCTTCGGTCCCAGTACGTCGTCCGCGTCCACGATGGTGTACGCGTACCCCTGCTCGGCGAGGAACCTTTGCCGGTGCGCCGCGTACTCCGTGTCGATCGTGTCCCGGGAGACGACGGTGTAGAAGTGCGCCTGCCGCCCGTCGGCCTTCGGCCGGAGCACCCGCCCCAGCCGCTGCGCCTCCTCCTGCCGCGACCCAAAGGTCCCCGACACCTGGATCGCGACAGCAGCCTCGGGCAGGTCAATGGAGAAGTTCCCGACCTTGGAAATCACCAGAGTCTTAACCTCACCCGACCGGAACGCGTCGAATAACCGCTCGCGCTCCTTGTTGGTCGTCGACCCCTGCACGATCGGCGCGTCCAGGTACTCCCCGAGCTGGTGCAACTGGTCGATGTATCCACCAATGACCAGCACCTGCTCATCGGGATGCCGCTGAACCAGCGCCCGCACCACCGGCAGCTTCGTCCGCGCCGTAGCCGCCATCCGGTAGCGCTCCTCGGCCTCAGCCGTCGCGTACGCCATCCGCTCCGCGTCGGTGAGCGTCACCCGGACCTCGGTGCACTCGGCCGGCGCGATCCAGCCCTGCGACTCGATGTCCTTCCACGGCGCGTCGTACCGCTTCGGGCCGATCAGGCTGAACACGTCGCCCTCGCGGCCGTCCTCGCGTACCAGGGTCGCCGTGAGGCCGAGCCGGCGGCGGGCCTGGAGGTCCGCGGTGAACCGGAAGATCGGCGCGGGCAGGAGGTGCACCTCGTCGTAGACGACCAGGCCCCAGTCGCGGGCGCCGAACAGGTCGAGGTGGGTGAACGCGCCGCCGCGCCGTGAGGTGAGCACCTGGTACGTGGCGATGGTGACCGGGCGGATCTCCTTGCGCTCGCCCGAGTACTCGCCGATCTCCTCCTCGGTGAGCGACGTGCGGGCGATCAGCTCGCGCTTCCACTGCCGGCCGGCGACCGTGTTGGTCACCAGGATCAGCGTGGTCGCCTTGGCCTCGGCCATGGCCGCCGCGCCGACGAGGGTCTTGCCGGCGCCGCAGGGGAGCACCACCACGCCGGAGCCGCCGGCCCAGAACGCCTCGACGGCCTCCCGCTGGTACGACCGCAGCGTCCACGGCTTGCCGCCGTCCTTGCCGGACTCGGCCAGCTCGATGGGGTGCGCCTCGCCGTCCACGTAGCCGGCCAGGTCCTCGGCGGGCCAGCCGAGCTTGAGCAGCGCCTGCTTGAGCCGGCCGCGCTCGGAGGGGTGCACCTGGATGGTGTCGTCGTCGAGCTTCGGGCCGAGCATGCCGGCGAGCTTCTTGCTCTTGGCGACCTCGATGAGGACCACCCGGTCGAGGGCGCGGAGCACCAGGCCGTGCGCCGGGTCGTTGGCGAGCTGGAGCCGGCCGTAGCGGTCCATGGTCTCGGCCACGTCGACCAGCAGCGCGTGCGGGACCGGGTAGCGGGAGTACTTGATCAGGGTGTCCACCACGCCCTCGGCGTCGTGGCCGGCGGCCCGGGCGTTCCACAGCCCCAGCGGGGTGAGCCGGTAGGTGTGCACGTGCTCGGGGGAGCGCTCCAGCTCGGCGAAGGGCGCGATCGCCATCCGGCACGCCTGGGCGTCGGGGTGGTCGATCTCCAGCAGCAGGGTCTTGTCCGACTGCACGATCAGTGGTCCACCGCTCACGCCAGCGCCTCTCCCTATGCCGGAAATTCTCGCCCGCACGGCGGCTGACCTGCCGAAGGCGGACCATCCAGTGTTGCACGCCAGCGGGTGCCGGGAAAAAGTCTCGCTGGACAGGCAACGTCACACTCCTCCCGTACGTCTAGCAAGCGGGACAACTGTCCAGGGGGAGGGCTCATGAAGCGTGTCCGGTTCGTCGCCCGGGCCGTCAGCCTGGCAGCGGTCGTGCTGGTCGGCGTCGGTGCGTGCGCGCTCGATCCGCAGGGCGACGGATCCGGGGCGGCCGCCCCGGCCCCCGTCGGCCTGACGGAACGAGCATCGGGGGCGAGCGCGCCGCCCACGCCGGAACAGCCGTCCCCGTCCCCGTCGGCGCAGCCGAGCCGGACGGCCACGCCGAAACCCTCCCGCAGCACCACACCGAAGCCGGCCACGCCGAAGCCGTCCAAGTCCGCCGGGTGCGCGCAGGGGGAGCACCAGAAGGCCGTGGAGACGTACCTGACCCGGCTGGGCGGTTTCGGGACGCTGACCGTCGACGGCAAGCAGTCGGCCGCCGACTGCACCGCCATCAAGAAGTTCCAGAGCCGGTACGGGATCAGCCCGGCCGCCGGTCGCGCCGGCGCCACCACGTACGACGTGGCGAAGCGGCTGGCCGACACCGACACCGGCCGTTGCCGCGCCGGTTCGGGCCTCACCTTCTGCGTCGACCTGACCCGGCAGACCGTCTTTGCGATGCGCGGCGGCAAGGTCGTGATGGGACCGACCGTGACCCGCACCGGTATGGCCGGCTACGCCACCCCGACCGGCACCTACTCCGTGGGTGGAAAGAACCTGCGGGAGTGGTCCAACCCGTACGAGGTGTGGCTGCCCTACTGGCAGCGGTTCAACGGCGGGATCGGCTTCCACGAGACCACCACCTACCTGCACAACCCCTGGATCGGCTCGCACGGCTGCGTGAACCTGCTGCACCGCGACGCGGTACGCCTCTGGGAGCTGGGCTCGGTCGGTACCCGGGTGGTCGTCTTCGGCCACCGCCCCGGCACCTGATACCCGACCCGGCGTGACCCGCCCGCCCGGAATCAGGGTTTATCCCCTGTCCGGGTGACCCCCTCCGGTGCCACGCTGGAGGTCGGGTCCACCACGGGGCGGGAGGGACTGGAGATGACCGTCGATCACGACGTGCTTCCCGAGAACGACCGGGCGCGCCAGCAGGAGGTCTCGACGGCGGTCATGGTCGGCTACGCGGCCGCCGCCACCGGCATCTTCGGCTGGTTCCTCTTCGGGCTCCTGGTGCAGCGGCAGGGCTTCGTCGACTCGGTCGGCGAGTCGGCCGGGGCCGCGTTCGCCCTGCTGCTCACCGTCTCGGTGGTTGCCACCCTGCGCCGCAACGGCGACTGACGACGCCTCCAGGCCGCGGCGCGGCGACTGGACGCGCCGAGCTGGAGACGTCGTCCATCAGTCCTCCAGCACCGCCGCGGTGATCCGGTGCAGGGCGAAGGTGTGCAGCATCTCGGTGCGCTCGTCCTCGGCGCGCAGGTAGCCGGCCCCGATCGAGACCGGCCGAACCAGCCGGGACGCGGTCGCCCCGTGCGCGTCGACGTAGCCGACCCAGACCAGCGCCTTGTCGCGTACCGCCTGCTGGAGCACGGCCAGGGCGTCGCTGTGGGTGTGCGCCGGCCCCGGGCCCTTGCGTGTCGTCCCACGGACCACCTCCGGGGCGCGCCGCGCCGCCCGGGCCGCCGCCTCGCCGCGGCGGATCTGCTCGACCACGCCGAGCAGCCGGGGCATCGGCAGCCGCGGCGCCGCGAGCGGGTCGAGGCTGCGGCCGGCCACCGGCATCCGGGCCGGCGCCCGCCGGGACTTCGGCCGGGCGAGGACCGCCGCGCCGCCGGCGTCCTCGGGCACCGGCGCGTACCCGGCGTCGCGCAGCGCGATCAGCATCCGGTTCACCTGGTACGGGGTGACCAGCACCGTCGGGGCCAGCCGCCGGAAGGCCAGCGACTCCAGCCGCTTGTCGGCCTGCACCTCGGTGAGCAGCGCCTCGTCGTCGCTGCGCACGTAGCCGCCGGCCGAGCCAACCCGCAGCCCGCCGTGCTTGCGCGCCACGTCGTCCACCAGGTAACTGAGCCCCTGCGGCACCGGGGTACGCGACCGGCGGCGGAACAGCGCGTGCAGGTCGTCGGCCGAGTAGCCGGCGTCCAGGGCCCGCCGGACGCTGGCCGTGGTGACCCGGTGCACGCTCGCCCCGCCGGCCGACTCGTGCTCGGCCACCACGTCCAGTTCGGCGGCGAGCGCCGGGTCGGGCGGGCCGGGCACCACCACGGTCAGGTCGGCCTGCACGAGGAAGTGGTCGACGGGGGCGGGCAGCAGCGCGTCCAGCGCGCGGACGGCGGTGGACGCCTCGCCCGACTCGGCGTCGGAGTACAGCCCGAGCGGGTCCTCGCCCCGCTCGTCGTCGGTCAGCTCGGCCAGCAGCAGCCGCCCGTACGAGGTGAGCGCGCCGAGCCCGGTCACCCCGAGCTGGGCGGCCTCGGCAAGCACCTCGCGGTGTGCGGCCTCCCGGCCCCGCGCCCGGCGGGGCGCCCGCCAGTCCAGCAGCTCCAGCACCTCGTCGGGGGTGGGGGCAGTCGCCGGGGCCAGGTCGGCCAGCACGGCGAGCACCGCGCGGCGGGCGGCCGGCGCGCCGGCCCGTTCCGCCTCGGCGGAGAGCACCGAGATGGGCCGGTCCCGGTCGTCGCGCTGGCCGACCAGGCCCACCTGGCGGGTCATGGTCAGCCAGGCGCGGGCCAGCTGCTCCCAGCGCTGGGCCAGCGAGGCGGCCCGCCACACCTCGTACCCGCCGGTGGGCAGGATCTGCTGGTCGCCGCCGTAGCGGGCGGTGGCCGTGCCGGTCAGGTCCAGCTCGCCGAGCAGCCCGGCCGCGTACGCCACCTCGAAGATCAGCGCCGTGGTCGGGTCGTCCAGCCCGAGGCCGCGGGCCAGCCGGCGCAGGTCGCGGACGCCCACGCCGCCGGACCGCAGCACCGGGGCGGGCTCGGCGGCGAGGGCCTCCAGCAGCGCCTCGGTGTGCCGGACCACCTCCATGGTCTGCCCGGCGCCGGCCGAGTCGACGGCCTTGGCCTCGCGCGGCGGGCTCGACACCAGCGGCGGGCTGGTGCGCAGCGGGCCGAGCGGGCCGCTGTCCCGGCGCAGCAGCAGCGCCACCTCGCGGGGCAACTCGACGGTGCCGCCGCCCTTGACGGCCGACATCCGGACCAGCAGCCGGTGCTCGACCAGCCAGCGGATCGGGGAGCCGGTGGCCGCGCCGCCGTTGACCAGATCGGGCGGGAGGATGTCCTCGGCGCCGGTGGCCGGGGCCTCCAGCGCGCCCGGAGGCACGGTGCCGACCGGCGGGCCGGCGGCGAGCCGGTCCAGGATCGCCCGGGCCGAGGGCGGCGCGGACAGCAGCGTCCGCCGCAGCTTCGCCGGGTCCGCGCAGACGGCCGCCGAGCGCGGGTCCAGCTCCGCGGCGGACGGTGGTCGGGGCGGGCGGGTGCGGGCCGGCGGTGGCCAGGGCCAGGATGGCCTCGGTGGTGGTGCCGCCGCCCTCCGGGTCCCGGGTGAGCCGGGCGGCGTCCAGGATCAGGAGGGTGAACTGGTCCAGCCCGTCGAGCGCCCGGGCCACGGAGACCCGTGACTGGGCGCGGATGGCGAGGGCGGAGACGTCTGCCGGCACGGGCACGACGAGGTCCGGCCGTAGCTGGAGCAGGGCGGCCAGGGACTCGTCGGGGAGGGTCCGCAGGTGGTCGGCGAGTGAGGTGGTCATCGTCGTTCCACGCTAGCCCGGCCGGGGGCTGTCCCGCCCCTCGGACGGGTACGTTCTCGGAATGCCCCCAATGATGGTCGGATTCGACCTCGACATGACCCTGGTCGACTCGCGCCCCGGCATCGCGGCCGCCTACCGGGCGCTGACCGCGCTGACCGGCGTGCCCGTCGACGCCGACCTGGCGGTCTCCCGCCTCGGGCCGCCGCTGCGCACCGAGATCGCGCACTGGTTCCCGCCCGAGCAGGTCGACGAGGCGGTGACGGCGTACCGGGAGCTCTACCCCGCGTACGCGATCACCCCGACCCTGCCGATGCCCGGCGCCGAGGCCGCGATCGAGGCGGTGCACGCCCGCGGTGGCCGCGTCATGGTGGTGACCTCGAAGATGGGCCGGCTGGCGAAACTGCACCTGGACCACCTCGGCCTGGCCGTCGACGAGCTGGCCGGCGACCTGTTCGCCGAGGAGAAGGCGACCGCGCTGCGGGAGCACGGCGCGACCCTCTACGTCGGCGATCACGTGGCCGACATGGCCGCCGCGCAAGCTGCGGGAATCCCGGGCGTGGGAGTGGCGACCGGCCCCTGCGCGAGGGATGAGCTGAGCGCCGCCGGGGCGCACGTGGTGCTGAATGATCTCGCCGGATTCCCGGCGGCGCTGGACCGGATCATCGGGCTAGCCTTGCAGGGGTAGAGGTTCCGAGCGAAGCAGGGGTTTTCAGGTGCCGACGGGTCGAGTGAAGTGGTATGACGCGGCCAAGGGATACGGGTTCGTCACCAGTGACGAGGGTGGCGACGTGTTCCTGCCCAAGGGCGCGCTACCGGCGGGTGTCGCCGACCTGAAGGGCGGCCAGCGGGTCGATTTCAGCGTGGTGGACAGCCGGCGGGGCGCCCAGGCCATGGGGGTCAAGCTGCTGGAGGCGCCGCCCTCGGTGGCGGAGCTGCGCCGCCGGCCGGCGGAGGAGCTGCACGGCCTGGTCGAAGACATGATCAAGGTGCTGGAGGCGAAGGTCCAGCCGGACCTGCGCCGGGGCCGCTTCCCGGACCGGAAGACCGCGCAGAAGATCGCTCAGCTGGTCCACGCGGTGGCGCGCGAGCTGGAGGTCTGAGGGACGAGCCCGGCGTCGGCGGCCCGGCCCAGCAGCGCCTCCACGGCGGCGAAGCCGGCCTCTCCCAGGTCGGCGGTGAACTCGTTGACGTAGAGGCCGACGTGCCGGTCCACCACGTCGGGCTCCATCTCCTGCGCGTGCGCCAGGACGTACTCCCGGCTGGCCTCCGGGTCGGCCCACGCCTGCCGGACCGACTCGCGGATCCAGGCGGCCGCCTCGACCGGGTCCACCGCGCCCTTGCGGGCCAGGATCGCGCCGAGCGGGATCGGCAGCCCCGTGTCGCCCTCCCACCACTCGCCCAGGTCGACCAGGGCGGTCAACCCGTGCCGCGGGTAGGTGAAGCGCGCCTCGTGGATCACCAGCCCGGCGTCGTACCGCCCGGCGGCCACCCCCGGCATGATCTCGTGGAACGGCACCACCTCGATCCGCGCCGGCGCCTGATCGGCCGCCCAGAGCCGGAACAGCAGGTACGCCGTGGTCCGCTCGCCCGGCACCGCCACCGTCGCGCCGGACAGGTCTTCCCGGTCGCCCCGGGTGAGCACCAGCGGCCCGCAACCCCGGCCCAGCGCGCCCCCGCAGGGCAGCAGGTGGTAGTCGTCGAGCAGCCACGGCAGCGCCGCGTAGCTCACCTTCACCAGGTCGAACGCCCCGCGCTCGGCGGCCGTGTTGGTGACGTCCACGTCGGCGTAGGTCACCTCGACCGGCGGCGCGCCGGGCACCCGGCCGTGCACCAGGGCGTCGAAGACGAACGTGTCGTTGGGGCAGGGCGAGATCGCCAGGGAGAGCGCCACGCCCCCACCGTAACCCCGCCCGATCCGGCGCCCGCCACCCCCGCCCGCGAGGTGTGACGGGGAGCCCTCAGAGCTGATGCAGCCAGGCGACGACGAGCACCGCCGCGGCCCCGCACGCCAGCAGCGCCACCGGCACCACCCACGCGCCACCGCGCTCACCGGCGAGGTGAGCCGTCCAACGCCGGTGCAGCCGGGCGAGCCCGGACAGTGCCGCCAGCCCGGCGAGCGCGAACGGTACCGCCACCAGGAAGTGCGCCAACCAGGCACCGCCCCTGGTGGGACCGCCCCACGAGGTGTCGTACGGGCCGCCGTCCACGACGCCGTACAGCACGCCCCGGGCCACGAACAGCGCCTCGATCCCGAGCGGGATGACCGCCAGCACCCCCAGCACCAGCCCCATGAGCGCGTTGCCGGCCACCGGCAGGCTCCGGACCGGCTGGGTGGCCCGTTCGTCGCGCAGCCGCTGCCAGCGGCCGGACAGCCGGGCCGCCGCCGCGGGGCGGCCGGCCAGGACCAGGCCCAGCCCGGCCAGGCTCACCACCGCCAGCCCGCCGCAGTACGCGGCGTCGAGGAGCACGCCCCGGGCGGGGCCGCGCCAGTCCCTGCGTACCTGGGTCATCGTCATGGCGGCGCTCCTTCGACTCTCGACGTCCGGTCAGCGGGGACGCTACGGAGCGCAGCGGTCCCGGCACATCGCCGCGCGGAGCCAACCTCGGGTGGCTCTCGGGTATGACGGCGCCGGGCGCGAGATCCCCCGTCAGCGCCACGCGCCGGCCGGCCCGCCGTCGATAGGCTCGCCGGTGATGCAGACCAGTCGGATCGTCGAGCACGGGTGGCGCGGGGTGCGGACCGTGGTGACCGCGACCGACCCGGGGCCGTCCTGGCTGGCGGGGCGGCCGGCTCCGGTACGCCGGGCGGCGGTCGTGCTGCTCGCCACCGCCACCGTCGTCGGGTTCCCGTTGTGCGCCGCGCTCGCCGACCGGGCACATCCCGGCGCGGACGGCTGGGCCACCCTTGTCGGCCTGGCCGAGGTGGCGCCGCTCGCGCTGCTCGTCCGGTACCCGCTGCTGGCCTGGCGGGTCGGCTGGCTGGCCGCCCTGCTCACCCCGCTCGCCCCCGGAGACCCCTGGGGCAGCTGGGCCTGGGACCCGCCGCAGATCCCGGTGTTCGTGCTGGCGTTCACCGTGGCCGCGCTGCGCTACGGCCGGCCGGCACTGTGGACGATGTTCGCGCTGATGGTGGCCGTGCTGTGGCTGTGGATCCCCGGCTCGGACAGCGTCGGCGGCAGCCTGGCGCTGGCCGCGTACGCGGTCCTGCTCGACGCGCTCGCCGGCCGCGCCGGGGCCCGCCGCGCGCTGCACCGGCAGGCCGAGCTGACCCGCGCCGAGTACGCCCGCCGAGCCGCCCTCGAAGAGCGCGCCCGCATCGCCCGGGAGCTGCACGACGTGGTCGCCCACCACATGTCCCTCATCGCCGTGCAGGCCGAGACCGCGCCGTACCGGCACCCGGCGGTGCCCGAGCCGGTGCGTGCCGAGTTCGCCTCGATCAGCGCCGGTGCCCGGGATGCGCTGGCCGACATGCGTCGCCTGCTGGGCACGCTGCGCGGCGCCGACCCGCCGGAGCGCGCGCCGCAGCCCACCCTGGACGACCTGCCCGCCCTGGTCGAGGGCGCGCGCCGGGCCGGTGTGCCGGTCACCCTGGACACCGCCGGCACCGCCGGGGTGCCGGCCACCGTCGGCCTGTGCGCGTACCGCGTCGTGCAGGAGTCGCTGTCCAACGCCGCCCGGCACGCCGGCCGCGCCCCGGTGGCCGTCGCCGTGCGCCGCGACACCGGCCTGCTGCGGGTCAGGGTCGTCAACGCCGCGCCGGACGTGGCGCCGCAGCCGCGGACCCCCGGGCACGGCCTGGCCGGCATGCGTGAGCGGGTCACCCTCCTGGGTGGCACGCTGTCGGCCGGCCTCGACGACGCGGGGGGCTTCGCCGTCGTGGCCACCTTCCCGTGCGCCGACGAACCCGAGCGCGTGTCGTGACGACAACCGTGCTGATCGTCGACGACCAGGCGATGGTGCGCGAGGGGTTCGGCGCCCTGCTGGCCGCCCAGCCGGACATCACCGTGCTCGGCGGCGCCGCCGACGGGCTGGAGGCCGTCACGCTGGCCCGCCGGCTCCGGCCCGACGTCGTCCTCATGGACGTGCGGATGCCCAGGCTGGACGGGCTCGCCGCCACCCGGCTGCTGCTCGACGCCCCGCCGCCGGCGCACCGGCCCAAGGTGCTCATGCTCACCACGTTCGACCTCGACGACTACGTCTACGAGGCGCTGCGCGCCGGCGCCTCCGGCTTCCTGCTCAAGGACGCCCCGGCCAGCGAGCTGGTGCAGGCGGTACGCGTGGTGGCGGCCGGCGACGGGTTGCTCGCCCCGTCGGTCACCCGCCGGCTGATCGCCCGGTTCGCCCGGCAGTCGCCCGGCGCCCACCACCGGCCGGCCGCCCTCGACACGCTGACCCCGCGCGAGGTGGAGGTCCTCGTCCTCATGGCGCGCGGCCGGTCCAACCAGGAGATCGCGGCCGACCTCGTCATCGCCGAACAGACCGTCAAGACCCATGTGAGCCGGATCCTCACCAAGCTCGACCGGCGCGACCGCGTCCAGGCCGTCGTCTACGCGTACGAGTCCGGGCTCGTCGTCCCCGGCGAATGACCTCAGCGGAGGGCGGCGGCCGCCGCGGTGAGCGCGGCGAACGCCTCGCGCATCCGCCACGACCCGCGGTCGCGGGGGCCGATCGGGTTGGACACCGTGCGCAGCTCGGCGAAGGGCAGGCCGGCCTGGGTGGCGGCGACGGCGACGCCGTACCCCTCCATGGCCTCGGCCACGGCGTCGGGGTGCCGGTCGGCGAGGGCCGCGGTGCTCGCGGCGGTGCCGGTCACCGTGCTGATCGTGAGCACCGCGCCGACGGTGGCCGCCGGGAGGGCGGTCCGCAGGGCGCCCAGCAGGCCCGGATCGGCCGGTACGACGCTGCCGCCGCCCAGCAGCTCGGCCGGCATGCCCAGGTCCTCCACGGGGATGAAGCCGGTGGGCGACTCGGCGCCCAGGTCGGCGGCGACGCTGCGGTCGGCCAGCACGGTGCCGCCGACCGGCACCCGGCCGACGAAGCCGCCCGCGATGCCCGCGCTGACCACCGCCCGGTACGGCCGACCGGCCGCCTCGGCGAGCACCAGCAGCCGTGCGGTGGCCGCGCCGGCGACGGCGGGGCCGACCCCGACCGGCACGACGGTGACCGTGGGATCGGTGAGGCCCGCCCGGACCGCGTCCGCCTCGGCGGGTACCGCCGTCACCACCAGCAACCCGCCCACGCCACCGGTCCCCGGGGCTCCCGCCGGTTCTCGTCCTCGGTCCCGCCCGGCCCGCCCACCGAGGAGGACGGGCGGTAGATGTGGAACCCGGGCGGCGCCAGGTCGTCGTCGTCGACCGGCGGCGGTGGGTCGGCCCGGGGCGGGGCCGGCGAGGTGGGGGCGGGGTCGTCGAACTCGGTTCCCTGCTCGGTGGCCAGTTCGTCGTCGCCGAGCGGGCGGCCGACCAGGCGCTCGCCGCGCAGCCGGGTGGCCACCAGCACCCCGCGGGCGGCCACCAGCGCGGCCACGCAGGCGGCCACCGCCACGCCGGCCCGGCCGGTGAACGGGACCAACCCGAGGCCGCCACCGGCCACGAAGGCGAGCATCAGCACGGTCTCCGAGTGGGCGAAGGAACTGGCCCGCAGCCGCTCCGGGATGCGCTCCTGGATCGAGGCGTCGACCGCGAGCTTGGCGATTCCGCTGAACAGCGAGGCGACCAGGCAGAGGAGTGCCACCAGGGGCAGCGAGAACTTCAGCGCGGCGAGCACCGCCACCCCGGCCACGATGATCGTGCCGCTGGACTGGATCGCCGTCGGGCGGTGGATGTGCAGCCGGGTGCCGATCGCGGTGGCCAGGAAGCTGCCCACCGCCAGCGCGCCGCCGACCAGGCCCAGCGCGCCCTGGGCGCCCAGGCTCCGGCCGAAGAAGTCGGTGGTCAGGTCGCCGCCCTTGATCGCGAAGGCCAGGAAGAGCAGCAGGAAGCCGTAGAGCCCGCGCAGCGCGGCCGAGCCGATCAGGGTGGCGATCACCAACCGGCCGGCCGGCCGCCCCCGGCCCAGTGGGCGTTCCCCGTCCCGGCGGCGCAGCGCCCGCAGCGGACGCGGCACCCGCTCCGGGGGCTCCGAGTCCGCCCGCGGCGGCAGCCGGAGCGAGATCACCATGCCGATGAGGAAGATCAGCGAGGCGACCCGCAGCGGCCACTGCGGCCCGAACCAGAACGCGGCCAGCCCGATCGGGGCGACCAACGCGCCGGCCACCGTGCCGTAGACGCTCGCCCGGGCGCCCGCCTGGGACAGTCCGAGCCCCTCCGGCAGCAGCCGGGGCACCGCCGCCGAGCGGGCCACCCCGTACGCCCGGGAGAGGGCGAGCACCCCGAAGGCGGCCGGGTAGAGCCCGAAGCCGCCGATGTAGTCGGAGATCAACCACGCCAGGAAGGCGCGGCCGAGCATGGTGGCGGCCAGCGCGTACCGGCGGCCGTGCCGGAAGTGGTCCAGCAGCGGGCCGACCACGGGGGCGAGCATGGCGAACGGAACCATGGTCACCAGCAGGTAGAGCGCGACCTTGTTGCGGGCCTCGCCCAGCGGCACGTCGAAGAAGATCGTCCCGGCCAGGCCAATGGCGATCAGGGTGTCCCCGGCGCAGGAGAGGGCGTGCAGGTCGAAGAGCCGGACCATGCCGACCTCGTTGCCGGCGCTGCGGGCGCGGGCCGTCCCGGCCCGCCGGGTCATCCACCGCCCGCCGTGCAGGGAGCCCCGCAGCAGCAGGCGGGTGGCACGGATGCCGGTGCCGACGGTCCGCCCGAGGACGGAGCGGCCGGAGCGGGAGGACAGCGGCATGTGTCCCATCCTCGCCCATCTGATCCACGTGTGCCGCACCACCCGGAGAGAACGACACCGGGGAGTGCCTGTCACTCCACCGCCGGCATGGGGAACAATGGTCCGGTGACCAGGCCCGCCTCCGCCCGCGCTCCCCGGCTCGACCAG
Organism: Micromonospora sp. MH33; assembly: GCF_003013775.1. Taxonomy (NCBI): domain Bacteria; kingdom Bacillati; phylum Actinomycetota; class Actinomycetes; order Micromonosporales; family Micromonosporaceae; genus Micromonospora; species Micromonospora sp. MH33. The sequence continues at coordinate 7,229 of NZ_MUYZ01000018.1, read as the reverse complement.
GTGTGCGCCGCCGCCGTCGAGGTGGCCCGCTCCGCCATCACCGAGGTGGACCCCGCCGACGTCGGCGACCACCTCCAGGCCGTCGCCGAGGGCGACCGGCTCGTCACCCACTACTTCGAGTGCCGCCTCGCCGGCTACCGGGGCTGGCGCTGGGCCGTCACCGTGACCCGGGTGCCGCGCAGCCGCACGGTCACCATCTGCGAGACGGTGCTGCTGCCGGGCGGCGACGCGCTGCTCGCCCCGGGCTGGCTGCCCTGGCAGGAGCGGCTCAAGCCCGGCGACCTGGGGCCCGGTGACCTGCTGCCCACCCCGGCGGACGACGAGCGGCTCGCCCCCGGCTACCTGCTCTCCGACGACCCGGCCGTGGAGGAGACCGCCTGGGAGCTCGGCCTCGGCCGGGCCCGGGTGCTGTCCCGGGAGGGTCGCACCGAGGCCGCCCAGCGCTGGTACGACGGCGACCACGGGCCCGACGCCGCGATCTCGGTGGCCGCGCCGGCCGCCGCCCGCTGCGGCACCTGCGGCTTCTACCTGCCGCTCGCCGGCGCGCTGCGGCAGTCCTTCGGCGCCTGCGGCAACTTCTACGCCCCCGACGACGGCCGGGTGGTCAGCGCCGACCACGGCTGCGGCGCCCACTCGGAGACGCTGATCGAGGCGGCCGAGAGCCCGGTTGACGAGCTGCCCACGGTCTACGACGACAGCGCGGTGGAAGCGGTGTCGGTGAGCCGGGCCCCGGGCTCGGTCGAGGCGGCCGAGCCGGCGGAGCCGTACGGCCACCCCTGACCGGTCAGCCCTTGACCGGTCAGCCCTGACGGGCGGTGGCCGCCCGGCGGCGGCGCCGGTTGGCGTCGTGCCGCATCATCACGGCCAGCCCGGGAAAGCCCCACAGGAACCCGGCGAGGCAGGTCCAGAGCCAGTTCTCGTGCCCGTGCGCGGTGAGCCAGTCGCGGAAGAAGAGCAGCAGCACCAGCCCGGCCACCGCCCACCCGATCAGCCCGGCGACGGCGATCGGCACCATCGGCGGGTCGAGCGGCTCGGGCCGCGGTTGTTGCTCCTGGGGCACGCGCCCAGCGTACGCGATCGTTCTTCCCTGCCCGTGAGTGATCTGGGACGATGCGCGCGACAACCGGTCGATCAATATGTGAGGACCCGATGGCCATAGCGCCGCCGCCGGACCACGGCACCCCACCCGATCCCGCACACCCGCGCAACGCCTTCGACCGCTTCTTCGAGATCTCCGCCCGGCGGTCGACGCCGGGCCGGGAGGTCCGGGGCGGTCTGGCCACGTTCTTCACGATGGCGTACATCGTGGTGTTGAACCCGCTGATCCTGGGCAGCGCCGTCGACGGCGACGGGCGCAAGCTCGCCATCCCGGCGCTGGCGGCGGCCACCGCGCTGGTCGCCGGCGTGATGACCATCCTGATGGGCGTGGTGGCCCGGTTCCCGATCGCGCTGGCCGCCGGGCTGGGCGTCAACGCGCTCGTCGCGTTCGAGATCGCGCCGCAGATGACCTGGGCGGACGCCATGGGCCTCGTGGTGATCGAGGGTGTGCTGATCGGCATCCTCGTGCTCACCGGGCTGCGTACCGCGGTGTTCCGCTCGGTGCCGACCCAGCTCAAGACGGCCATCGGCGTCGGCATCGGCCTCTTCCTGACCATCATCGGCCTGGTCGACGCCGGCTTCGTCCGGCGCGTGCCGGACGTCGCGAACACGACAGTGCCGGTCGGGCTGGGCATCAGCGGCAAGATCGTCAGCTGGCCCCTGCTGGTGTTCGTGGTGGGCCTGCTGCTCACCCTGGTGCTGGTGGTACGCCGGGTCCGCGGCGCGATCCTCATCGGCATCCTGGCCTCCACCGTGCTGGCGATCATCGTGGAGGCGGTCGGCAACATCGGGCCGTCCTTCGTCAACGGGAAGCCCAACCCCAAGGGCTGGGCGCTGAACGTGCCCGAACTGCCGAAAAAGGTGGTGGACGTCCCCGACCTCTCCCTGATCGGCAACTTCAACGTGCTGGACTCGTGGACCCGGGTCGGCTGGCTGGTCCCGCTGATGTTCGTGTTCACCCTGCTCATCACGGACTTCTTCGACACCATGGGCACGATGGTCGCCATCGGCCAGGAGGGCGACATGCTCGACGAGCGGGGCACCCCGCCGCGGGCGCGGGAGATCCTGCTGGTCGACTCGATCGCCGCCGCCGCGGGTGGCGCGGCCTCGGTGTCGAGCAACACGTCGTACATCGAGAGCGCGGCCGGGGTCGCGGAGGGCGCCCGGACCGGGGTGGCCAACCTGGTCACCGGCGGCCTGTTCCTGCTGGCCATGTTCCTGGCGCCGCTGTCGGTGGTGGTGCCCTTCGAGGCCGCGTCGACGGCGCTCGTGGTGGTCGGCTTCCTCATGATGACGGCGGTCCGCACCATCGACTGGACCGACTACGAGATCGCCATCCCGGCGTTCCTCACCATCGTGCTGATGCCCTTCACCTATTCGATCTCGAACGGCATCGGCGCGGGCGTGATCACCTTCGTCCTGCTCAAGCTGGCGAAGGGCAAGGCCCGCGAGGTCCACCCCCTGCTGTACGGGGTGGCCGCGCTCTTCATCCTCTACTTCCTGCGCGGGCCGATCGAGTCCGTGCTGCTCTGAACGCTCGCCGGCCGGGGCATCGAAATCGGATGCCCCGGCCGCGAACAGGGCAGACGTCCCGTGAGCCTGGTCATATCGCACGTCGTTAGCCAGGCTCATTAGTTAAGCTAACTACTGTGACGGAGCGGACGGTGACGGCGAAACGCGTGCCACCGGCGCAGCTGGCCCCTCAGCTGCGTGATGCGATCACCCGACTCAACCGGCGGGTCCGACAGGCCCGCCCGGTCGGCGACCTCACGGTCACCCAGCTCTCGGCGCTCACCAGCCTCAAGCTGGCGGGCGCCCTGACACCCCGGGAGCTGGCCGACACCGAGCGGGTGCAGCCGCCGACGATGACGAAGATCGTCGCGAAGCTGGAGGAGCGCGGCCTTGTGCAGCGCACCCCCCACCCGACCGACGGACGGCAGGTCATCCTGGCGCCGACCGAGGGGGGACGGGCCGTGCTCGACCAGTTCGAGCGGGCCCGCAACGAGTGGCTGGCCAGCCAACTGGCCGAGCTCACCGAGGAGGAACGCGACACGCTGCGGCGTGCCGCCGACATCCTCCAGGGCATCGCTCGCGCCTGAACGGGTATCCGCGTCCCGCGGTCCGCTTCGTCCGTTGTGGATGAGGCGTACATGATCGCGAGGAGGCGCACCTAGAGTGCAGGCCAGGCTGAGCACGATGTTCCAGTCCCTACGAGTCCGTAACTACCGACTCTTCGCCAGCGGACAGCTGATCAAACTGATCGGCGTCTGGATGATGTTCATCGCCCAGGACTGGCTCGTCCTCGAGCTCAGCGACAACTCCGCGACCGCGCTCGGCGTGGTCACCGCGTTGCAGTTCACCCCCGTCCTCCTGCTCACCCTGCTCTCCGGCCGCCTCGCCGACCGCTACGACAAGCGGATGCTGCTCTTCGTCGCCAACGCGTTCTGGACCGTGCTGGCGCTGGTGATGAGCGTCCTGGTGATCACCGGTCTGGTGCAGCTCTGGCACGTCTTCGCGTTCGCCGCCCTGCTCGGCGTCGCCAACGCGGTGGAGACCCCGGTCCGGCAGGCGTTCGTCTCCGAACTGGTCGGCATGCCGCTGCTGCCGAACGCGCTCTCCCTCAACGCGGCCACCTTCAACTCGGCCCGGATCGTCGGCCCGGCCGTCGCCGGCCTGGCCATCGCCGCCTTCGACGTCGGCCCGGTCTTCATGTTCAGCGCGCTCAGCTCGATCGCCCCGCTGGTGAACGTGGTCCGGATGCGCGCCGCGGAGCTGCACCGCAAGGACCTGCCGCCGGCCGGCCAGCGCGACCAGGCCAAGGTCGTGGACGGCCTCCGGTACGTCGCGCGCCGCCCCGACCTCCTGCTGCCGATGGTCGTCATGTCCGTGATCGGGATGAGCCTGTTCAACTTCCAGCTCACCCTCGCCGCGCTGGCCAAGACCGTGTTCAAGACCGGCGCCGCCTCGTTCGGCCTGTTCAGCACCGCGCTGGCGGTCGGCGCGCTGGTCGGCGCCCTCGCCGGCACCGGCCGGCGCAGCCGGCCCTCGGTCTGGCTGGTGCTCGGCGCGGCGGTCGGCTGCGCCAGCTTCGGCACCCTGGTCGGGCTCGCCCCGGCGTACTGGCTGGTGGTCACGCTGCTGCTGCCCACCGGGTTCTTCATGGTGTTCTTCGCCCAGGCCGCCAACCAGCGGGTCCAGCTCGGCGTCGACGCCGCCTTCCGGGGCCGGGTCATGGCGCTCTGGGTGCTCGTCTTCCTCGGCACCAACCCGGTCGGCGCGCCCATCATCGGGTGGGTGGCCGAGACCTTCGGCGCCGGCGCGAGCATCTGGATCGGTGGCCTGATCTCGCTGGCCGCCGCGCTGCTGGCGCTCACCTGGCAGCTGCGCCGCTCCGGCGCCCGGCTGCGGATGCGGGTACTGCCCATGCCGCGCTTCTACGTGGTGTCGCCCGGGGCGGAGTGACCCGTCGACCGCCCGAAGGACCGGTTCCTGCCCGAGGGGACCGGTCCTTCCTCATTCATTCGCGTCCGGATCTCGCCAAACGGGTGGCGGGCGTGGACGGCGAGGCTTAGCGTCGATATGTGGGAGTGGGGCGGGGACTGCTGCTGATGCTGGCGATACTCGCTGTCTGCTGCCTGCCCGCCCTGTTCGCGCTGGTCTTCTGCGCAGACGAGATCCTCGACCGGGTGGCCTGCGGCTGGGCCGAGTGGCGGGAGCAGCGCCGCGAGCGGCGCACCATCGCCCGGCTGGACCGGGCCATCGAGGCCGAGTCGCTCACCCGGGACATCGACCTCACCGAGTTCGACCGGGCGGACCGCCGCCCGCTGGAACAGCTCGCCACCGACCTGCGCCGCCTCGGCGGCCACCGGCTCGCCGCCGCCGACCGCTCGGTGGTGTGGCACGGCGCGGTCATCGACGCGTACGACGAGCGGCTGCGGGCCGCCTGCGGGGCGCTGGGCATCGCCGAGCACCTGACCGAGTTGGAGGGCATCGACCGGGAGATCGAACGGGTACGCGTCGAGGGCCTCCTGCACGCCGCCGGGCTGACCCTGCCCGCCGCCCGCCCCGGTCACCACCAGCGGCACCGCTGACCGGTGCGGCTCTTCGTCGCGGTCTACCCGCCGAAACCGGTGGTCGACGACCTGGCCGCCCAGGTGGCCCGGCTGCGCACCGGCGCCGCCTCCGCGGCCGGCACCAACGTCCGGCTGGCCGACCCGGCCAACGCCCACCTCACCCTGGCGTTCCTCGGCGACGTGCCCGACGACCGGCTGGTCGACGTGGAGAGCGCGCTCGGCCTCGCCGCGCAGACGTTCCGCGACGCCCGGGGCAGCTCCCCGAGGCTGCGGCTCGGCGGCGGGGGCAGCTTCGGGCGCGGCCGGTTCACCGTGCTCTGGGTGGACGTACGCGGCGAGGTCGACGCGCTGGCCGTGCTCGCCCGGCTGATCCGGTCCGGCCTGCGCCGGGCCCGGCTGCCGCACGACGAGAAGCCGTTCCGGGCCCACCTGACCGTCGCCCGCCCCGGCGACCGCATCGACCGCGCCGACGTGCTGGCCGACCGGGAAACCCTGCACGACTACCTGGGCCCGGAGTGGAGCGCCGACGAGCTGGTCCTGGTCCGCAGCCACCCCGGCCCGCGCCCCACCTACGACCGCCTCGCCGCCTGGCCCGTCTGACCGGCCGGGCCGGTGACCCGTCCCGTCGCCGGACCGGTTCGGCCGGGGCGGCCTCGGCGCGCCCGGGCTCGCCGGGGCAGGCGGAAGGCCCACCCCGGCGAGGGGGAACTACCAGGCCCAGGCCTCCGGGCCCGGGCCGCCGTTGCCGACCGGCGGGAACAGCTCGTCGAGCTTCTCCAGCGCCTGCTCGTCCAGGGTTACGGACAGCGCGCCCAGGTTGCGGTCGAGCTGGTCCATGGTGCGCGGGCCGACGATCGGGGCCGTGACGCCCGGGCGGGAGAGCAGCCAGGCCAGCGCCACGTCGGCCGGGTCGTGGCCGAGGTCGGCGCAGAGCTTCTCGTACGCCTCGATGGTGGTCCGGTGCTCGGCGAGCGCGTCGGCCGACCGGCCGGTGGCGCCGCGGGCCGCGCCGCCCTCGGCCATCTTGCGGATGACCCCGGAGAGCAGCCCGCCGTGCAGCGGCGACCAGGGGATGATGCCCAGCCCGTAGTGCTGCGCGGCCGGGATCACCTCCAGCTCGACGTGCCGGGTCATCAGGTTGTAGATGCTCTGCTCGGAGACGAGGCCGAGGAAGTTGCGGCGGCCCGCCGCGGCCTGCGCCTGCGCGATGTGCCAGCCGGCGAAGTTGGACGAGCCGACGTAGAGGACCTTGCCCTGGGCGACCAGGGTCTCCATCGCCTGCCAGATCTCCTCCCACGGCGTGCTCCGGGAGACGTGGTGCATCTGGTAGAGGTCGATGGTGTCGGTCTGCAGCCGGCGCAGCGAGTCCTCGCAGGCCCGGATGATGTGCCGGGCGCTGAGGCCCTGCTCGTTGGGCCACTCGCCCATCTTGCCGTAGACCTTGGTGGCCAGGACGACCTTGTCCCGGCGCCCGCCGCCCTGGGCGAGCCAGCGGCCGATGATCTGCTCGGTGACGCCCTCACCGAGCTTCCAGCCGTAGACGTTCGCGGTGTCGAAGAAGTTGATCCCGTGTTCCAGCGCCCGGTCCATGATGGCGAAGCTGTCCGGCTCCGTCGTCTGCGGACCGAAGTTCATGGTGCCGAGGCAGAGCCGGCTCACCGAGAGTCCGGTGCGGCCCAGGTTCGTGTACTCCATGGATCCACCCTGGCACGCGGGCACTTAGAGTGCCTCGCGACAACTCCAGTTCGGCGCGTCCGACGCCGCGCTACGACCTGGAGCCGTCGCTTGCCAGGGTGGCCGTGGGGTCAGGAGGACTCGCGGGCCGCCGGGCCCGTGCCGAAGAGGACGTCGTCCCAGCTCGGCAGCCGCTTGCGGGGCTTGCCGCCGGCCTCGGTGGACTCGGTGCCGCTGCCGCCGGTCGCCGCCGCGGCACCGGTGCGCCGCGGCCGGAGCACGGCCAGCGACGGCACGGCCGGGATCTCCTTCGGCGCGTCCGAGTCGTCGTCGAACGCGGAGCCCTGGCCGCCGCCGAGCAGCGCGGCCGCGCCCCCGGCGACC
>NZ_MUYZ01000179.1:0-14006 GCF_003013775.1 Micromonospora sp. MH33 | reverse complement strand
GGGCGGACGGACGGACCATTCCGGGCATCCTGCCTGAGGACGTCGACCGGCGGCAACCGGTGTCAGGCGGCGGCGCGCTCGGCCGGGGGTCGGCGGCGGCGGGCCGGGTCGGTGAGCACCGGCGGCGCCCAGGCGCCGTCCGGCTGGTAGAGGTTGGCGCCGGGCGGGACGATCTCGTCGATCCGGTCCAGCACCGCGTCGTCGAGCGCCAGCGCCGCGCCCTTGAGCAGCCCGTCAAGCTGATCCAGGGTGCGCGGCCCGAGGATCGCCGAGGTGACGGCCGGGTGCGCCACGGTGAACGCGACGGCCAGCTCCGGCAGCGAGCAGCCGATCTCCTCGGCGAGCGCGACCAGCTTCTCGACGGCGGCGTACTTGGCGGCGTTGCCCGGCAGCGCCGGATCGAAGCGGGCCGGGGTGAGCGCCGGCCGGCCGGCGGTGAGGTCGACGGCCGCGCCCTGCCGGTACCGTCCGGAGAGGAAGCCGGAGGCCAGCGGGCTCCACACCAGCACGCCCATCCCGTACCGCTGGCAGACCGGGAGGACCGCGTTCTCGATCCCGCGGGCCAGGAGCGAGTACGGCGGCTGCTCGGTGCGGAACCGGCCGAGCGCCCGCCGCTCCGCGACGTGCTGCGCCTCGACGATCTCCTCGGCCGGGAAGGTCGAGCAGCCGAACGCCCGGATCTTGCCGGCCCGGACCAGGTCGGTGAGCGCCCCGAGGGTCTCCTCGACGTCGGTGGTGTGGTCGGGCCGGTGCACCTGGTAGAGGTCGATCCAGTCGGTGCCCAGGCGGCGCAGGCTGTCCTCCACCGCGCGGACGATCCAGCGTCGCGAGTTCCCGCCTCGGTTGGGCCCCTCCCCCATCGGGAAGTGCACCTTGGTGGCCAGGACCACGTCGTCGCGCCGGCCCCGCAGCGCCTTGCCGACGATGACCTCCGACTCGCCCGCCGAGTAGATGTCGGCGGTGTCCACGAAGTTGATCCCCCGGTCGAGGGCGGTGTGGACGATCCGGGCGCAGTCGTCGTGGTCGGGGTTGCCGACCGACCCGAACATCATGGTGCCGAGACAGTGGACGCTGACCTGGATGCCGGTGCCGCCGAGGACGCGGTAACGCATGTGGGCTCCCTGGGATGACGCCGCGCTGACCGGGCGGCGGCCGGAGCGGTCACCGTAGGAGTTCGAGCGCGCTCGAGGTCAACTCTCAGCCGCCGGCCTCCCCGGCCTGCGCCAGGTAGCCGGCCGCCTGCAGCTCGAACAGCTCCCGGTAGAGGCCCTCCTGGGCCATCAGCTCGTCGTGGTCGCCCTGCTGGATGAGCCGGCCGTGGTCCATCACGAAGATCCGGTCGGCGTGCCGGACGTTGGCCAGCCGGTGGGTGATCAGCACGACGGCCCGGTCGGGGTGGCGCCGCAGGTGCTGGAAGAGCGCGTGCTCGGCCCGCGCGTCGAGGGCCGCCGACGGCTCGTCGCAGATCAACAGCCGGGCGTCCCGGTAGAGACCGCGGGCGGCCACGAGCCGCTGCCACTGCCCGCCGGAAAGGTCCTGGCCGTCCTTGAACTGCCGGTCCAGCAGCGTGTCGTACCCGAACGGCAGCTCGGTGATCATGTCGTGCGCGGCGGCGTCCCGGGCGGCGTCCTCGACCTCCGGCCCGGGGCGGTCGGTGGGCCGGTCGTGCCGGCCGATCCGGATGTTCTGCCGGGCGGTGAACGGGAACCTCCACCAGTCCTGGCTCATCACCGCCACCTGGGCGGCGGTCTGCCGGGGGTCCAGCTCGGCGGTGTCCACCCCGTCCCAGCGGATCACCCCGGCGGTGGGCCGGTAGAGGCCGGCGATGAGCTTGGCCAGGGTGGTCTTGCCGGAGCCGTTCTCCCCCACCAGCGCGATCACCTCGCCGCGCCGGACGGTCAGGCTGACCTCGTCGACGGCGGCTGTCTCGGTGTCCGGGTAGTGGAGGCTGACCCGGTCGAGGTCGATCCGGTCGAAGCCGTCCACCGGCCGGGTGCCGCCGGCGGGCACCCGCTGCCGGGCGCGGTCCAGGAAGTCGCGGTAGTCCTGGTAGTAGAGCGCGTCCTCGTAGAGCGAGTTGGTGGCGAACACCGCCATGCGCAGGCTGGACCGGGCGGACTGAAGGGCGAGCAGCGCGGTGGCCGCGGCGGCCAGCGCCACCACACCGCCGAGCAGCAGGCCACCCAGGACGGCGTAGATGCCGAACGCGGCGATCCCGGTCACCGACAGGCCGACCGCGCGGGTGACGCTCTGCGAGCGGGCCAGCCGCAACTGGGCCCGGGTCTCCACGGTCATCATCCGGTGGTACTCGGCGAGCAGGAAGTCACGCATCTGGTAGGAGCGGATCTCGGCGGCGGTGTGCCGGTCGGCCATCAGCCGGGCCAGCAGGTACATCCGGCGGCGCCGGGTGATCCAGGCCAGCAGGGCGAGGTACTGCCGGCGGGCCATCTTCACCGCGGTGGCCGCCTCCGGCACGGCCGCGAGCAGCAGGCAGGGCAGCAGCACCGGCTGGATCACCGTCACCGCGGCGGCGGTGGCCAGCACCCCCACCAGCCCGGTGACCAGGTTGACGGTGTGGTCCACGATCGACGCCGCCTCGGCCATGCCACGGTCCCGGGCCCGGTCCATCTCCTCGGCGAAGCCGGCGTCGTCGAAGGCGGCCAGTTCGACCGCGGTGGTGGTCTCGAAGAGCCGCAGCTCCACCTGGTAGTTGATCTGCGGGATGAGCCGGGCCTGCGCCCAGCCGGCGGCAATCGTCAGCGCCCCGCGCATGGTCACCGCGGCGGCGGCGAGCAGCAGGGCGGGCAGCGCCGCGCGGATCCGGTCGGGCGTGGGGCCGGCGGCGAAGAGCTGTCGGAGCACCCCGGTGGTGGCGAGCAGGCCCAGCGTGGTGAGCACCCCGGCGGCGATGTTGAGCCCGATCGAGGCGATGGTGTCCCGGCGGCTGGTCGCCCAGGCCAGGCCGACGGCCTCGCGGACCAGCGCGGGCAGCCGGCGGGCCACCGCCCAGAAGCTGGTGTGCGCGAATTCGGTGGCCCGGTTCATCCAGTGGCCGTCCGCCAGCTCCGGCAGCGGCGATTCTTCCGTCGCCTCGTCCTCGTCGGACGGGGGTCGGGGGCCGATCACCGTCGCCATGGGGCCTCCTCCGGTACGGTCAGCTTTCGGAGCTTACGATCCGCGACGAGCCGGTGTCTCCCCGTGTCCGGCGTGTCGAACAGGTGTCCCAGGGGTGTCATCGTGTCACCGCGGCGGTGCCACGGCGGGCCCACTGGGTGGGCGATGTCGGGTCGCGTCGCGCGTGCCCGCTCCGGGTGGCAGGCTGGTGGGGTCGCCGGCAGCGGGGCGACGCCGGCCCGCTGGCAGACCCGTCGTGAAGGAGAAGATCGACCCGATGGCTGTGGACGTCACCACCACGGACGAATGGCAGGCCCTGCGCAAGCACGCCGAGGCGATGCGCGGCACGCACCTGCGGGAGCTGTTCGCCGCGGACGGGCAACGCGGTGAGCGGCTCACCGGCGAGGTCGCCGACCTGCACGTGGACTACAGCAAGAACCTGGTCACCGACGAGACGCTGGGCCTGCTCACCGCGCTCGCCGAGCGGGTCCGGCTGACCGACCGGATCGCCGCCATGTTCACCGGGGAGCACATCAACTCCACCGAGGACCGGGCCGTGCTGCACACCGCCCTGCGGCTGCCCCGCGACGCGTCGCTCACCGTGGACGGCCAGGACGTGGTCGCCGACGTGCACGCCGTGCTGGACCGGATGTCGGCCTTCGCCGATCGGGTCCGCTCCGGCTCCTGGCGGGGCCACACCGGCGAGCGGATCAGCACCGTGGTCAACATCGGCATCGGCGGCTCGGACCTCGGGCCGGTGATGGCGTACGAGGCGCTGAAGGCGTACCGGGACGCCGGGATCGCCTGCCGGTTCGTGTCCAACATCGACCCGACCGACATCCACGACAAGACCACCGACCTGGACCCGGCCAGCACGCTGTTCGTGGTGGTCTCCAAGACCTTCTCCACCCAGGAGACGCTGGCCAACGCCGACCAGGCGCGGCGCTGGCTGCTGGCCGGCCTGGACGCCGACGACAGCGCCGTCGCCCGGCACTTCGTCGCGGTCAGCACCAACGAGCAGCGGGTCCGCGACTTCGGCATCGACCCGGAGAACATGTTCGGCTTCTGGGACTGGGTTGGCGGGCGCTACTCGCTGCCCTCCGCGGTCGGGCTGTCGGTGATGCTGGCGGTCGGGCCGGCGCGGTTCCGGGAGCTGCTGGACGGCTACCACACCGTGGACGAGCACTTCCGGAGCACGCCGGTGGCGCGGAACGTGCCGGCGCTGCTCGGCCTGCTCAACGTCTGGTACACCGACTTCCTCGGCGCGGAGACCCACGCGGTGCTGCCCTATTCGCAGTACCTGCACCGGTTCCCGGCCTACCTGCAGCAGCTCACCATGGAGAGCAACGGCAAGTCGGTGACGCGGGACGGCCGTCCGGTCACGTACCCGACCGGGGAGATCTTCTGGGGCGAGCCGGGCACCAACGGGCAGCACGCCTTCTACCAGCTCATCCACCAGGGCACCCGGCTGATCCCGGCCGACTTCATCGCGTTCAGCCAGCCCAACCACGACCTGGGCGACATGCACGACCTGTTCATGTCGAACTTCTTCGCGCAGACCGCCGCGCTGGCCTTCGGCCGCACCCGGGAGCAGGTCGAGGCGGAGGGCACCGCGCCGGAGGTGGTGCCGCACCGGATCATGCCGGGCAACCACCCGACCACGTCGATCATCGCGCCGAAGCTCACGCCGGCGACGCTGGGCCAGCTCATCGCCCTCTACGAGCACATCGTCTTCACCGAGGCCGCGGTCTGGGACATCAACGCCTTCGACCAGTGGGGCGTGGAGCTGGGCAAGGTGATGGCCAACCAGCTCGCGCCGAAGCTCAGCGGGGCCGGGCCGGACCTCGGCGACGTGGACTCCTCCACCGCCGCGCTGATCCGCCGCTACCGCCGGCAGCGCGGCCGGGATTGACGTACTCCCGCGGCCTCCGATCCGAGCTGGTCGGAGGCCGCGCGGTCAGCCGCGCAGCAGGTCGGTGTGGGCGGCGCGGAGCCGGGCGAGCGCCGGGTCGCCGGCCGGTGCGCGGCGGTCCAGCTCGGCCCAGACCTCGGCGAGGGCGTCGGTGAGCGCGCGCAGCTCGGCGGCGTGCCGCCGGCTGCTCTGCCGGTGCAGCTCCTCCAGCCGCCGGGACCAGCCGGCGCTGATCGCGGCTATCCGGTCGGCGTCGACCCGGGCCTGCGCCGCGGTGCGCGCCGCCGCGGCGGGCACGATCGCGGCGACCGGGCGCGGATCACCGTCGCGGGTCACGACGGTGACGGTGTCGGTCAACTCGGCGAGGGAGACGAGCTGGGTGAGCCGGGTGCGGACCTCGCGCAGCGGCAGGGCGCGCGGCTGAGGGGACCGGTCGGCCAGTGCGGGGGCAGCCATGGACACATGTTGACGTCCGGGTACGACAAAATCGCGCCGGGTGACCGGCCCCGGGTCAGCCGGCGGCCGTCCACTCCGGCGCCAGCACCGACCAGACCTCCATGTCGGCCCGGCCCTCCGGGGCGGGTGCGGCCCCGCGCAGCACCCCGTCGCGGCTCATGCCGAGCCGCCGGGCCACCGCGATGCTGCGGTCGTTGCCGGCCTTGGTGACCCACTCGACGCGGTGGATGCCGCGTTCCCGGACCGCCCAGTCGATGATCACGCGGGCCGCGCGGGTGACCAGGCCCTGCCCCTCGGCGCCCGCCTCCAGCCAGCAGCCGGCCTCGCAGACGCCGGTGGTGGTGCTGAGCGAGACGAAGAGCACCCCGCCGACCAGGGTGCCGCGCTGCCAGATGCCCCAGATCCCGCCGTCGTCGCGGGCCCACCGGTCGGCGTAGTTCTGCAGGACCCGGCGGGCGGACTCGGCGTCGGTGGCCACGAAGGACGCGCCCACCCAGGGGGCGATGTGCTCCCGGCACCGGTCGAGGTTGGCGAGGAACTCGTCGGCGTGCCACGGCATCAGCTGCCGCAGCTCGGCGTCGTCGGTCAGGGGAAGGGTGAACACCGGAGCAACCTACCCGGTGGGGGCGCCGTGAGGCGCCCCCATTCCAGGTCAGGGGTGCATCTCGTACGCGCCGGCGAGGGCGACCACCCGCTGCCACACGCGGGCGGTGCGGTCGGCGTCGACGACCGGGCGCCGGAGGTGGGCGAGCGCCCAGGCGGCCTGCGCCTCGGTGGTGGCCGCCTTGCCGTGCAGTTCGGTGGCGTACCGGCCGGCCAGGTCCACCGCGTCCGCGTTGCCCTTGATCAGCCAGGCGCCGAGGTCGTCGAGGGTCACCCGCCGGTCGCTCATCCGGCCATTCTGCGGGCCGCCGGCGGAGCGCGCCCGACGGCTCAGATGATGAGGTGGGTCCAGTAGGTGAGCCACACCGCGAACAGCGCGCCCTGGAGCAGCGCCAGCCCGGCGGTGAGCCAGGGGTCGAGGCCGGGCCGGCGGGCCCAGCGGGCCAGCACCAGCGCCACCGGGAACGCGGCCAGCAGGTAGCGCAGCAGGCTCTTGTACACCGGCGGACCCATCGACAACGGCACCAGCACCACGATCACCGTGTAGGCCAGGTACGGCCAGTCGGCCCGCCGGCGCAGCCCGACGGCCGCCACGAGCAGCATCGCCACGGCGATCCAGACCCGGAACCTGTTTGCCGAGTTGTCGCCGACGAGCGCCGACCCGGCCACCCCGAGCGGGTTCTGCACCTTGATCCCCCAGCCCTTCTCCTGGGCGTGCTGGTAGGCGAACCAGTCGCCGCTCTGCCAGCGACAGAACGCCATGAAGGTCAGCCAGCCGGCCGGCACCAGCAGCAGCGGCCAGCCCTCCCGTACGTAGCGCGGCAGGCTACGGAGACCCAGGCGCCAGCCGTGCTGGCGCAGCAGCACCAGGGCCAGCGGGATCACCACCACGAAGCCGACCGAGCGGCTCATCGCCAGGAAGTAGCCGACGATCCCGACCACCAGCCAGCGGCGCTGCTCGGCGTACCAGAACGCGGCCAGGGCGAGGCAGACGAAGAGCGACTCGGTCAGCGCGGCCTGGAACAGGAAAGCGGTCGGCAGGAGCAGCAGGTACCGGACGGCCCGCCGGCCGTCGCCCGGATCCTCGTCGCCGAGCAGCCGGGCCCCCAGCCGGTACGCGAACCAGAGCTGGAACAGCAGCGCCACGTTGGCGACCAGCAACAGCGCCCAGGCGGTGTGCCCGCCGAGCAGCGGCGCGAGGGGCCGGGCCAGGAACGGGTAGAGCAGTGGAAAGCCGAAGTCGTTCCACGGCCGGTCCAGCGGCAGCCGGGCCAGGTTGTCGTAGAGGAACGAGTCCCAGGCGAACCAGAGCGAGATCCAGCGGTGCGACGAGATCCGGTCCTGCTGGATCCGCGTCATCGTCTCGTCCGCGGGGGGCGCGCCGGGCACCCCGTCCCAGGCGGTCAGCACCAGCACCCCGACCAGGCTGAGCACCAGCTTCGAGCCGACGAAGACGGCGAGCACGAAGCCCCAGCGCGTGGGGATCCGGGTGACCAGCCGCCCGCCGGCCGACGCCAGCCGCCCCGGCACGCCCGACCACCGCGCCGGGGCGGGGCCGTCGGTCGTCCCGGCCCGCCGCTCGTCTCGCATCCCGCTCCCACCGGTCGCCCCGCGACCGACCCCCGGACCGGGAAACCGGCCCCGCATCCCCGTTCCGCCCCGGTTCACACCCGCCGGGCCCCGAACGGGTGACCCGGGCGTCGCGGATCGCGGGCGCAGGTGAGTCGGGGGGCAGGACGGGTAAGGGCGCTGCCGCATCGGCAGGCTGGCGGCGGAGGACGGCATGGGGGACGGCAACGGGACCGTGATCATCGGGGCGGGGCCCGCGGGGCTGACCGCCGCGTACGAGCTGCTGCGCCACGGCGAGCCGGTCCGGGTCTACGAGGCCGACGACGTGGTCGGCGGGATCAGCCGCACGGTGGAGCGGGACGGCTGGCGATTCGACATCGGCGGACACCGGTTCTTCACCAAGGTCTCCCGAGTGGAGGACTTCTGGCACGAGATCCTCCCCGACGAGGACTTCCTGCTCCGGCCGCGGATGAGCCGGATCTACTACCGGGGCGCGCTCTACGACTACCCGCTCAACGCCGGCAACGCGCTGCGCAACCTCGGCCTGCTGGAGGCGCTGCGCTGCGTCGGCTCGTACGGGCGGGCCCGGCTGCGCCCGCCGAAGGACCAGTCGCACTTCGAGGGCTGGGTGTCGGCCCGGTTCGGCTGGCGGCTCTACTCGATCTTCTTCAAGACGTACACCGAAAAGGTCTGGGGGATGCCGGCCGACCAGTTGCAGGCCGACTGGGCCGCCCAGCGGATCAAGAACCTGTCGCTCTCCACCGCGGTGCTCAACGCGCTGCTGCCCCGGCGCAACCGCAAGGACGTGACCAGCCTCATCGAGGAGTTCCAGTACCCGAAGCACGGCCCCGGGATGATGTGGGAGCGCTGTACCGAGGAGGTGGAGAAGCGGGGCGGCACGGTCCGCACCAACACCTGGGTGACCGAGGTGCACCGGGACCCGGCGCGGCGGCGGGCCACCGCCGTCACGGTGGTCGACGCCGGGGGCGAGCGCACCGAACCGGCCGACCACGTGATCTCCTCGATGCCGATCTCCGCGTTGGTGCGGGCCATGCAGCCGGAGGCCCCGCCGGAGGTACGGGCCGCCGCCGACGACCTGCGCTACCGGGACTTCCTGACCGTCGCGCTGGTGGTGCCCGAGGAGTTCTCGTTCCCGGACAACTGGATCTACGTGCACGACCCGGCCGCCAAGGTGGGCCGGATCCAGAACTTCGGCTCCTGGTCGCCGTACCTGGTCAAGGACGGGCGGACCTGCCTGGGGCTGGAGTACTTCGTCTTCGAGGACGACGAGATGTGGCGGACCCCGGACGCGGACCTGGTCGCCTTCGCCACCGCCGAACTGGAGCGGCTGGGCCTGGTCCGGCCCGGCTGCGTGGAGGCCGGCTACGTGGTCCGGATGCCGAAGGCGTACCCGGTCTACGACGAGCGCTACCAGCACAACGTGGACGTGATCCGGAACTGGCTGGCCCGGGAGGTGCCGAACGTGCACCCGGTGGGGCGCAACGGGATGCACCGCTACAACAACGCCGACCACTCGATGCTCACCGCGATGCTGGCCGCCGAGAACATCGCCCACGGCGCCGGCCACGACGTCTGGACGGTCAACGTCGAGCAGGACTACCACGAGCAGAAGAGCCGGTCCCGGCACGGCACCGGCCGCGACGCCCCGGTCATGCCGACTCGCCGGTAAGGCACGGGCGTGAGCACGGTCATAACGGCTGGACGTCCGGGGTGGCGCTGCTGCTAGCCTTCTCGGCAGGTCATGAGCGCCAGCGTCAAGCCCCGGCTCGCTGGCCGGCAACCCTCCTCCGCGGTGGGGTGCCCCGGGTGAGGACCAGGCACCGGCAGCCGCCGGTGCAAGCGTGGCCTGGTACCCAGGTCATCACCGACCAGAGGGAACCATGTCTGCTCAGCTCCGCACCCCGCCGGCCGACGGCATCGCCTATCCGGCGCGTTTCGCGCTGGTCAAGCGGCGGCACGTCGACCTGATGCGGGTGAGCAGCGACGCCTGTCGCCGCGCCGACGCGCGCTGAGCGCCACTCCCCCACCTTCCGCACCATCCCTTCCGGCTCGCCCGCCTCGGGCGCGCCGTCGGCGGCGTGCGCCCACGCCGCCCCGGACCCTGGAGACACCTGTGCGAATCCGTTCCGCCCTGACCCGCGCCGCCGCGCTCGGCGCCGCCGCCGTGCTCGCCGCCACCGCCCTCACCGCCTGCGGTGACGACGGCGCCACCAGCGAGGCCGCCAACCCGTACGGCCTGCTCCAGGCCGGCGTGCTGCGGGCCGGCACGCTCACCGACGCGCCGCCGAACGTGTACCTGAAGGACGGCAAGTTCACCGGCTTCGACAACGACCTGCTCACCGCGGTAGCCGCGAAGGCCGGCCTGAAGGTGGAGTTCGTCGGCACCGACTTCTCCGCCCTGCTCTCCCAGGTCAACAACCACAAGTTCGACGTGGGCAGCTCCTCCATCACCATCACCGAGGCCCGGAAGAAGACCGTCGACTTCGGCAACGGCTACGACTTCGGCTACTTCGGGCTCGACGTGCCGGCCGGCTCCCCGATCACCGGCTTCGACCAGCTCGCCGGCAAGCGGGTCGTCGTCGTGCAGGGCACCGTGCAGGACGACTACGCCACGCGGGAGAACCTGAACCCGGTCCGGGTGCCCGACTACAACGGCGCGGTCAACCAGCTCAAGGCCGGCACGGCCGACGCCTGGATCGCCCCGGCCGAGATCGGCGACAAGTCCGCCGCGGACAGCAACGGCAAGATCACGGTGGCCGCGAAGCAGCTCAGCCCGGCCCCGACCGCGTACGCGGTGGCCAAGGGCAACGACAAGCTGCGCGAGGCGCTGAACAAGGGCCTCGACGAGGTGATCGCCGACGGCACCTGGACCAAGCTCCAGGCGCAGTACTACCCGGGCCGGCCGATCCCGGCCGACTTCAAGCCGGGCAGCGGCACGGTCACCGTGCCGTCGCCGTCGGCGGCTTCCTGACCCGGAACGACTGAGACGAGCGGGGCGGACGGAGACATGGATCCACTGAGCACCCTGTGGGAGACCTTCTTCGACTGGGACGCCATGCGCGAGGCGCTGCCCGAGATGCTCACCGTCGGGCTGCCCAACACGCTGATCCTGGCGGTCTCCGCCGCCCTGCTCGGCTCGGTGCTGGGCATGCTGCTGGCCGTGGCGGGCATCTCGCGTACCCGATGGTTGCGGTGGCCGGCCCGGGTCTACACCGACGTGTTCCGCGGCCTGCCGGCAGCGGCGACCATCCTGCTCATCGGTGTCGGCCTGGCGCCGCTGGGCATGCAGGTGTGGGGTCCGAACCCGTACCCGCTCGGCGTGCTGGCGCTGTCGCTGATCGCCGCCGCCTACATCGGAGAGATCTTCCGCGCCGGCATCCAGAGCGTGGAGGCCGCCCAGCTGGAGGGGGCCCGGGCGCTCGGCTTCTCCTGGGGCGAGGCGATGCGCCTGGTCATCGTGCCGCAGGGCGTACGCCGGGTGCTGCCGGCCTGGGTCAACCAGCTCATCGCGCTGATCAAGGACTCCAGCCTGGTCTACTTCCTCGGCCTGGTGGCCAGCCAGCGGGAGCTGTTCCGGATCGGCCAGGACTACGCGGCCACCACCGGCAACGAGTCCGCGCTGCTGCTGGCCGGCCTGTTCTACCTGGTGCTGACCGTGCCGCTGACCCACGCGGTCAACTGGATCGACCGGCGGCTGCGGCAGGGCCGGGCGGTGGCCGCCCCCGACCTGGACGTCGAACTCGACCCCGCCGGTGCGCCGGCGCCGACCGGAAAGGACCCGCGATGACCACCGCCACCGCCACCTCGGTCAGCCTGGCCGTCCGCGACGTGCACCTGGCCTTCGGGCGGCACCAGGTCCTGCGCGGCGCCGACCTCGAAGTGGCCCGGGGCGGGACGGCCTGCGTCATCGGCCCGTCCGGCTCCGGCAAGTCGACGCTGCTGCGGACGATCAACCGGCTCATCGAGCCGGACCGGGGCGACGTGCTGCTGGACGGGCGCAGCGTGCTGGGCGACGACCCGGACGCGCTGCGCCAGCGGATCGGCATGGTGTTCCAGCAGTTCAACCTCTTCCCGCACATGACCGTGCTGCGCAACCTCACCCTCGCGCTACGCAAGCTCAAGAAGCTCCCCGAGGACGAGGCCGTGCGGGTGGCCCGCGCCCAGCTCGACCTGGTCGGGCTGGCCCACAAGGCCGACGTCCGGCCGGCGCAGCTCTCCGGCGGTCAGCAGCAGCGGGTGGCCATCGCCCGGGCCCTCGCGCTGCGGCCGCAGGTGATGCTCTTCGACGAGGCCACCTCGGCGCTCGACCCCGAGCTGGTCAAGGGGGTGCTCGCGGTGATGGCCGACCTCGCGGCCGCCGGCATGACCATGGTGGTGGTCACCCACGAGATGGGCTTCGCCCGCGAGGTGGCCGACACGGTCGCCTTCATGGACGCCGGCGTCGTGCTGGAGGCCGGCCCGCCGGCTGCCGTCTTCGAGGCGCCGGAGCACCCGCGGCTGCGCCGCTTCCTCTCCCAGGTGCTCTGAGGGGCGACGCCGTCAGCCGTCGGGGCAGCGGTCGGAGAGGGCGTAGCGGGTGAGCACCACGTCGCCGATCTGGCGTACCTCGACGACCCGGGCGCGGCGGCCCGGGTGCCACGGGAAGCGGCCGTCCCCGACGAACCGGGGCGCCCGGCGGTCGCCCACGAAGAACGGCGCCACCACCAGGTGCAGCTCGTCGGCGACACCGGCGGTGAGGAACTGGCAGTGCAGGGTGCCTCCGCCCTCCACCATGAGCCGGCCGACGCCGCGTCCGGCCAGGTCGGCGAGGACCACGTGCGGGGTGACCGGTTCCCCCGCCTCGACCACGGTGGCCACCGCGCCCACCTGCTCCCGGGTCTTCTCCGCCACGCCGCTCGGGCAGTAGACCAGCTTCGGCCCGTCGCCCATGGTGAAAAACCGGGCGGTCGGGTCGAGGTCGCCGCTGGCCGTGACGGTGACCTTCACCGGGGACGGGGGCAGGCCGCGGGCCACCCGCTCGGCCTGCCGCCGCTCGCTGCGCACCAGCAGCCGGGGGTCGTCGCGGCGGACCGTGGCGGCGCCCACCATGATCGCGTCAGCGGCGGCCCGGACCGCGTCGATCCGGTCCAGGTCGGCGTCGTTGGACAGCAGCAGCCGCTCGGCGGTGGCGTCGTCGATGTAGCCGTCGATCGACATCGCGCAGCTGAGCAGCACGTACGGCCGGCCGGTCACGGCACGAAGGGCAGGTCGAGGGCATGGTCGGCGCGGGTCACCTTGGCGGCCAGATAGCCCGCGTTGGCCGGGGACAGGTGCACGCCCGTGAGCACCCGGTCGACCACCGTGACGCCCAGCCGCTCCAGCTGAGCGGCCTTGTCCGGGTTGTTGCTGAGCAGGGCCACCCGGGTCACGCCCAGCGCCGCGAGCATCTGCGCGGCCACCGTGTAGTCGCGCTCGTCGGCGCCCCGGCCCAGCGCCACGTTCGCCTCGTAGGTGTCCAGCCCGCCGTCCTGGAGGGCGTACGCGTCGAGCTTGGCGTAGAGACCGATGCCCCGGCCCTCCTGGCGCAGGTAGAGCAGGTAGCCGCCGGCATCGGCGATCCGCTCGACCGCCTCGCGCAGTTGCGGGCCGCAGTCGCAGCGCTGGCTGCCGAAGACGTCCCCGGTCAGGCACTCGCTGTGCGGTCGGACCAGCGGTGGGGAGGCGTCCGGGTCGCGCCGCTCGCCGAGCCCGATGGCGAGGTGCTCGCGGCCGTCGACCAGGCCGTGGAAGGAGTGCACCCGGGCAGTTGTCACGTACCCGTCGGGAAACCGCAGGGGGACCGTGACCTGGGTCCGGACCGTCGCGGTGGGCAGCGTTTCGTCCAATGCTTCTCCTCAGTCCGGGCCGCCGGACGCGCCGGCAACGCACACCTCGCACCCTCACCGTAGGCGGGATCACCGACAGTCGCCGGGCTCCACGCTCGGACGGCGGCGGACCAGCAGCACCGCGGCGCCCGGCAGGCTGGCCACCAGGACCAGCGCCCCGTAGACCGTGCCGGTGGCGACGCCCTGCGCGGCGGTCAGGCCGGCCGCGGCGAACGCCCAGGCCGCCACCCCCTCGCGCGGCCCGAAACCGCCCACGTTGGTCGGCAGTCCCATAGCGAGCAGCGCCAGCAGGGTCAGCGGCACCAGGCGGGACAGCGGCGCGTCGGCGCCCGCGGTGCGCGCCGCCACCACGAAGGTGGCCAGGTGGCCGGCGACCACCACGGTCGAGGCCGCCACCACGCCGAGCCAGGTGCGCCGGGCGAGCAGCCCGGCCCGGACGTCGGCGACGGCGGTGCGCGCCGCCCGAG
>NZ_MUYZ01000178.1:0-14040 GCF_003013775.1 Micromonospora sp. MH33 | reverse complement strand
GGCCGGCCCGCTTCGCCGCGCGCAGCGCCGCGCGGGCCTGCGTCAGGCGGTCCCGCGCGGACGGCGAGTCGATCACGGCGAGCACCTGACCCCGGGCGACCCGCTGTCCAGGCTGGACACGCAGGCTGGCCAGGGTGCCGTCGGCGGGGGCGGGGAGGGTCGCGGCGGCCCGGGCGGTCACCGTGGCCGGCGCGTCGATCACCTCGGTCACCGCGGAGCGGCCCACCTGGGCCACGGTGACGGCGGACGGATCGTCGCCGCACGAGGCGGCGGTGGCGCCGGTCAGCGCGACGACGGCGAGGAGGGCGGTGACGAGGCGGGGGCGGCGGGCCGCGGGCAGCCGCGGCGAGGGGGTGCGGGCCACCCGGCCCATGCTACGACCCGTCGACCAGCGTCGACGCCTCAGCCGGCGACCGCGCGCAGGTAGGCGACGCAGTCGTCGTGCAGCCCCGACCAGGGCTCGCCGAACACCTCGTCGGCGGCCTCTGCCACCGGCCGGCGCTCGTGCACCACGGCCCGGAAGAAGTCCAGCAGCCGCTGCTCCCCGAACCGGTCGACCAGGTGGCGCACGGCGAGGTAACCGATGCCGTAGGCGCCGCCCACCCGATCGTCGGCCGCGTCGTCGGCCGGGGCCAGCGCGTCGAGCCGGCCGCCCCACCCGCCCCGGACCAGCCTGCGCGCGTCGGCCAGGCCCTCGTAGCGGTCCACCGGCTGGCCGTCGGCGCCCGCGTACTCGGCCAGCCCCTCCACCAGCCACCAGTTCGACCGGTCCGCGTACCCCCCGTCGGGCAGCGACGCGGCGTGGGTCAGCTCGTGCCGGAGCAGGTCGTCAACGCCGGTCGGGGTCAGGCTCTGCGCGTTCAGCACGACGTCGTGGTGCCCGCCGCCGACGCCGACCGCGTACCCTGCGGTCCACTTCGGCCGGCCGCCGCCGTACCAGCGCTGCCACTCGGCCCGGCCGGCGTAGAAGACCAGGTAGCGGTCGGGCGGCGGCGCGGCCACCGCGTACCGGTCGGCGACCTTGGCGGCGGCGTCGGCCTGGGCGAGCAGGCCGGGCAGCTTGGCCCGCAGCGCCGGCGTGGTCGCGACCACGACCCGCTTCCCGACCGCCACGGCCAGGTCGCTGAGCTCCCAGGGCCGCGCGCCGGCCGGCGTCGCCCGGGACTCCTCGACGGCGGTCAGCCGGGGTTCCCCGTCCCCCGCCACCCGCCAGCGGGTGCCCAGCTCGACGCTGCTCGGCGTGCAGCCCGGCACCACGAAGCAGTAGCCGACGGTCACGGTCAGCCGCCACTCCCCCGGCCGCCGGTCGACCGCCGCCGGCACCCCGTCCGCCACCGGCCGCCACGCGGTGACCCGAAGCGCGCGCAGCGCGGCGTACCGCCGGGTGAGCGCGGGTCGCGCGGCGGGCTCGGCGACGGTGAGGAAGCCGGCCCGGTCACCGTTGAGCAGGGCGGCGGCCTGCCGGTCGAGTTGGGCCGCCATCCGCTCGCCGAGGCGCCGCTCGGCCGCCGTGCCCCGGTCGTCCCGCCCGGCCGCCGGCCGTCCGGCCGCGTCGCGCACCAGCCCCACCAGGAGTACGCCGGGAACACCGCACCCCACCAGCACGAGCACCAGCCCCAGCACGGTCCAGAGCCGCCACCGCCGCCGCATCGAGGGCTGCGGCGACGGCTCACCACCGGTGACGAACGGGGGTACGCCGGGAGCGGTGGGCAGGTGACCGTCCGGCCGGTCGCCGTCCCGCGGCACGGTAACCGGTTGATCGTCGCCGCTCGCCGCCGCGCCGGCGGGCCGCTCGTCACCGTCGGTCACCGGCGAAGGGTACGACCAATCGGGCGATCCGGGAAGAGTCCACCGGCTCGAAAGGCGGTCGGCCGGCGTCACCGGCAGCCGGAGCCGGTGGTGGTCAGGGTCAGATCTTCTCGCCGGAGAGGGTGAGCAGGGTCTTGTCGAGCGCCCAGAGGGCCACCAGCACCGCACCGGGCACCGGCCGGCCGGCCAGGGCGAGCAGCAGGCCGCCGGTGAGGAAGCAGGCGGCCTGCACGCCCAGCTTGGCCGGCGCGGGCAGCGCCACGGTGGCGCGGGGCGAGCAGAAGAGCCCCCAGACCACGGCGATCGCCAGCGGGGCGCCGAGGCCGGCGAGCAGCCGTACCGGCCAGCCGGCGTCGAGGGTGAACCCCCACCAGCCGGCGGCCGCGAGCAGGGCCAGCTCCAGCAGGAAGATGAGCGTGAGCAGGGCGGCCTTCACCGGGACCTCCAGTTGCGGTACGCGGTGTCCAGCGCGGCCACCATCTCGTCGAAGGAACGGTCGATGTCCCGGGGCAGCCCGAACCCGCCGGCCGCCTCGAGGCTGATGAACCCGTGCACCGCGGCCCGGAACATCCTGGTGGCGTCGACCGCCGCGTCGCCGCTGAGGCCGTACCCGCGCAGGATCGCGTACATCGCGCCGACGGCCCGCTCGGCGGCGGCCAGGTGCTCGGGATCGTCGGGGTCCGGCGCCCGCTGGGTGGCCGGGTAGCGGCCGGGGTGCCGGCGGGCGTACTCCCGGAAGGCGGTGGCGGTGGCGCGCAGCGCGTCGCCGCCGGCCCGGCCCGCGGCGGCGGTGGTCAACTCGGTGGCGATCTCGGCGGTGGCGAGCACGGCCAGCTTCTGGTGCAGCGCGTCCACGCCCCTGACGTGCTTGTAGAGGCTGGGCAGCGCGACACCGAGCCGGGCGGCGAGCGCGGCCAGGGTCAGCCGGTCGTGGCCCACCTCGTCGGCGAGCACGGCCGCCTCGCGGACCACGGTCTGCGGGGTCAGGCCGGCCCTAGGCACCGGAGGTCACCGCCAGGAACTCGACCAGGTCGGCGGCGGTGGCGTCGGGCTGGTCGGCGTGCGGGTAGTGGCCGGAGTCGGCGATCATGCGGGCCTCGGCGGTGGCGAAGAACCGGCGGGCGGCCCGCGCCTCGGCGCCCGGGTCCGGGAAGTCCGGGTCCTTCGCGCCCATCAGCACCAGCACCGGCTGCCGCACCTCCCGGGCCCGCGCGCTCCAATGCGGGTCGACCGGCGCGACCACGCCGCGCACCGCGGCCATCCGGCCGCGCAGCTTGGCGACCATCTCCTTCCGGTACGCGGCGTCGTCGGCGGGCCGCCCGCACGGGAACAGGGTGCGGTGGAACATCCCGAACAGCCGCGGGCTGCGCAGCACGACCGCCTGGGCCGCCCGCAGCACCGGGTTGGGCTTCGGCGGGGCGACGAACGGGCTGACCTGCACGATCCCGTTGACCAGCGCGGGGGTGTCGGCGGCGGCGAAGACCACGGCGGCGGCGCTGGACGAGCTGCCGACCAGGGTGGCCGGGCCGCCGCCGAGCGCCCGGACCACGGCGAGCAGGTCGCCGCCGACCTCGGCCGGGGCGTAGCCGCGCCAGCGCGGGCTGGAGTCGCCGTGCCCGCGCACGTCCACCGAGGCGACCCGGTAGCCGGCCGCGACCAGCCGGGGCACCAGGTGGCGGAAGGTCGCCCGGTTCTCTCCCATGCCGTGCGAGAGGACCACCAGCGGTCCCTCCCCGTGCACCTCGTACACGATGGTTCCGCCGTCCCGCGCCACCTGGCTAATCGTCATAGCCGCAAAGCTAATGCCATTAGCTTTGGCCGTCAAGAGTTGACCTCAAGTCGGGTGGAGGTCGAAGGATCCCGCACCTGCCGCTCACCGCAGACACCCACGTACGCCTGGCCCGCCGACTGGAACGGGCCGGCGGGACCAGAGTCGCCGCCGGCCCGTACCGGGACCTACGGCAACTCCAGCTCGGCGCGTCTGTCGCCGCGCCACGACCTGGAGCCGCCGGCTGGGGGGTGACGTTCGCCGATCCGGACGGCTACCGGCTGGTGCTCTGCACCCGGACCTGGTCGAACGCCTGACTCACTTCTTCGACATCAGCGCGCGGCCGAAGAACACCATGTTGGCGGGGCGCTCCGCGAGCCGGCGCATCAGGTAGCCGTACCACTGGTCGCCGTAGGGGACGTAGGTGCGCACCGTGTAGCCGTCGCCGACGAGGCGCTTCTGCTCCTCGGGGCGGATGCCGAACAGCATCTGGAACTCGAACCGCTCCGGGCCGCGGTCGAACCAGCGGGCCCGGTCCTCGCCGATGGCGATCAGGCGCGGGTCGTGGGTGGCCAGCATCGGATAGCCGTCCCCGGACATCAGCACGTTCATGCAGCGCACGTAGGACTTGTCGACCTCGCGGGCGGACTGGTACGCCACCGACTCGGGCTCCTTGTACGCGCCCTTGCAGAGCCGCACCCGGGAACCGGCGCCGGACAGCTCGCGGCAGTCCGACTCGGTCCGCCGCAGGTACGCCTGGAGCACCGCCCCGGTCGACGGGTAGTCCTTGCGCAGCTTGGCGAGGATGTCCAGGGTCGAGTCGGTGGTGGTGTGGTCCTCCATGTCCAGGGTGACCGTGGTGCCCGCCGCGTCGGCCGCCGCGCAGATCGCCCGCGCGTTGTCGTACGCGAGCTGCTCGTCGAACATCTGCCCGAGCGCGGAGAGCTTGACGCTGACCTCGGCGGCCGGGGTGAGCCCGGCGGCGCCCAGCAGCCGCAGCAGCTTGAGGTATTCGTCCCGGATGGCGTTCGCCTGCTCCGGGGTGACTGTGCCCTCGCCGAGGTTGTCGAGGGTGACCGCTTGGCCGTCGGCGACGAGTGCGCGGGTCGCGCGCAGCGCGTCGTCGGTGCCGGCGCCGGCGACGAACCGGCGGACGACGTCCCGGGTGAACGGGGCCGTCGCGACGAGCCGCTCGACCTGGGATGACCGGGAGGCGGCGAGGATGACGGAACGGAGCATGAGCCGAGCGTAACGCCCGGCGGCGGGCCCGCGCCGGGGGGCGGCGGGCAACGTCACGCAGCGTTCGGGCGGGGACCGCGGGGCCGCCCTGCTGGCGGGGATCCGCTACAACGATCACGTGGAACGACGCCCCCGACGCCGGCTCCGGTCGGCCACCGTGCAGCTCGGCGCCCTGACCGCCCTGGCCCTCGCGCTCTCCGGCTGCAACAACGGCTACGACGACGACGATGACGACTGCGCGCTCGGCCCGGCCGGCGGGGGCGGCGACACCGTCGCCGTGGCCCTGCGGGTCCCCGCGCCGGCCGCCGCCCGGGACACCCCGGCGCCGGTCGCCGCGGCGCTCCCCGGGCGCGGCGGCTTCGGCACGCACCTCGCCTCCTGCGGCGGCTGACGTGCGGCGCGAGACCAGCACCCCGCGCCCCGACTGGGACGCGACCATCCGCGCCCAGGGCCTGGTGTACGTCGACACCGAGCTGCCCGACGGCGGAATCATGTCGTACTGGGACGAGACCGCGGCGTACGCCTTCGAGCTGGACGAGGTGCTCCGGCTGGAAGAAGCAACCGAGGAACTGCACCGGATGTCGGTGGCCGCCGCCGAGCACGTGGTGGCCCGCAACCGGTACGCCGAGTTCGGCATCCCGGACTGGGCCGCCGAGGCGGTCGCCCGGTCGCTGCGGGAGGCCCCGCCGACCCTCTACGGCCGCTTCGACCTCTGGTACGACGGCAGCTGGCCGCCGAAGCTGCTGGAGTACAACGCCGACACCCCGACCGCGCTGGTCGAGGCGAGCATCGTGCAGTGGTACTGGCTGGAACACACCCGGCCGGACGCCGACCAGTGGAACAGCCTGCACGAGCGGCTGGTCGGCGCCTGGGCCAAGATCGGCGCCGGCCTGCACGACCCGCGGGTGCACGTGGTCTGGTCCGCCGAGGAGGAGTCGGGCGAGGACCAGATCACCGCCGGCTACCTGGCCGAGACCGCCCGCCAGGCGGGCCTGGACGTCACGCTCATGCCGATCCAGCGGGTCGGCTGGGACGGGCGGCGCTTCGTCGACGCCGCCGACCGGCCGATCACCACCTGCTTCAAGCTCTACCCCTGGGAGTGGATGCTGGCCGAGCCGTACGGGCCGCCGGCGCTGGCGCCGGGCACCCCGACCACCTGGATCGAGCCGGCCTGGAAGCTGCTGCTGTCGAACAAGGCGCTGCTGGCGGTGCTCTGGGAGCTCTACCCCGGGCACGACTACCTGCTGCCCGCGTACCTGGACTCGCCGCGCGGGATGGCCGAGTACGTGGCCAAGCCGCTGCTCGGCCGGGAGGGCGGCTCGGTACGCATCGTCACCGGTGGCACCGAGATCACCAACCCGGGGATCTACGGCGACGAGGGTTTCTGCTACCAGGAGTTCCGGGCGCTACCCGAGTTCGCGGGCAGCCGGATGGTGCTGGGCAGCTGGATCGTGGACGGCGAGTCGGCCGGCGCGGGCGTCCGGGAGAGCGAAAGCCTCATCACGGACGGTTACGCGCGGTTCCTGCCCCACTACATCGACGCGCCGCGTGCCCCGTGAGTCGTCTACCGTTGGTGTCGTGAACTTCGACGCGTACGCCCGGACCGGTGTTGATCTCGTCAACGCCCGCCTGGACGACCTCGACGACCTGCGGGCCCTCTTCCCGGACGACAACGCGTGGATGCGCGACGAGGTCGCCGAACGGGACCTGACGATCTTCCGGCGGGCGCAGAAGCGCCTGCGCGACATCTTCGACTACGGCACCTCGGGCCGCGACGCCGAGGCGGTGACGGAGCTGAACGCGCTGCTGGAGGCGTTCCCGGTGCAGCCGCGCATCTCCGGCCACGACTCCTCCGACTGGCACATGCACGTGACCAGCCGGGGCGCCTCGGTCAGCTCCGAATACCTGGCCGGCGCGGTCTGGGGGCTGTCGGTCTGGCTCTGCGAGTACGGCAGCGCCCGGTTCGGCGTCTGCGCCGACGAGCGCTGCGGCAACGTCTACCTGGACACCTCGTCGAACTGCTGCCGGCGGTTCTGCTCGGAGCGCTGCGCCACCCGGTCGCACGTGGCCGCGCACCGGGCCCGCAAGCGGGCCGCCGTCGGCGAGCAGGTCACCGTCCCGGCCCAGCCGGAACCGCTCACCCCGGTCAGCTGAGCCCCGCCCCCGACGACCCCGGCTCGGCGTCTTCGCCGCGCCGCGACCTGAAGCCGTCGCCCGGTCAGGCGTCGACCGGGGAGGGGGCGGTCAGGTTGGCCCGGGCGAACGCGAGCGACTCGCGCAGATCCGCCTCGCGGACCGCGCGGCTCTTCGCGCCCCGGGTGGTCACCTCGACCGCCACCGAGCCGGTGAAGCCCCGGCCGGCCAGCGAGCGGAGCAGTTCGGCGCAGGGCTGGCCGCCCCGCCCGGGCACCAGGTGCTCGTCGCGCCCCTCGCCGGTGCCGTCGCCCAGGTGGACGTGGGCCAGGTTGGACCCCATCCGGTCGGCCATGGCCAGGGCGTCGGTGTGCGACGCCGCGCAGTGCGACAGGTCCAGCGTGTACGCGGCGTAGCCGGTGTCGGTCGGGTCCCAGCCCGGGACGTACGGGACGAACTGCCGGCCGGCCATCCGCACCGGGTACATGTTCTCCACGGCGAAGCGCAGCCCGCCGAACCGGCCGGCGATCCGGTCGAGCCCGTCGGCGAAGTTGCGGGCATAGTCGCGCTGCCAGGTGAACGGCGGGTGCACCACGACGGTGGGCGCCTCCAGGACCTCGGCCAGCTCCGCGGCCTTCCGCAGCCGCTCCCACGGGTCGGGGCTCCACACCCGCTGCGTGACCAGCAGGCAGGGCGCGTGCACCGAGAGGACCGGGACGCCGTAGTGCTCGGACAGGCCGCGCAGCGCGCCCGGGTCCTGGCTGACCGGGTCGGTCCAGACCATCACCTCGATGCCGTCGTACCCGAGCGCCGAGGCCAGCTGGAACGCCGCCGCGGTCCGCTCAGGGAAGACCGAGGACGTGGACAGGAGCACCGGAACGGGGGAAGTCACACCCCTCAGGGTAGCCGCACCCGCCAGCGCGCATCGGGACGAGCATCCGCAAAATGGACGACAACTCCCGTTCGGCGGGCGGCCATAATTCGACCTCCACGCCGCTAGGGGGCGCTCCGGACCGAATGACGGCCGGTCTGACGCCGCGCCGCGACCTGGAGCCGTCGCGTGGAACGGCAGGGCGGGATCACATCGGCGCGAGCTGATCCAGCCGGCGCAGGATGACCCCCTCGCGCAGCGCCCAGGGGCAGATGTCCAGGCAGTCCACGTCGAGCCGGCGCAGCACCGACTCGGCCACCACCGCCCCGGCGAGGAGCTGGTGGGCCCGCTGTGCGCTGACCCCCTCCAGCTCGGCCAGCTGGGCCGGCGGGATGTGCCGGATGAAGCCGAGCACCTGGCGCAGCCCGGTGCGGGTCAGGCTGCGCCGGGCCCACAGCCCAGCCCCGGAGGGCGCCGCGCCCGCCAGGCGGGCCAGCATCCGGAACGTCTTCGAGGTGGCCACCGGACGCTCCCAGCCCACCGCGGTGAGCTGCTCCACCACCGGATCGAGCTGGGCGTCGACGTACTCCCGCAGCTCCTCGACGGCCTCGGCCGACGGCGGCACCGCGCCGGACGGGTCGACCTCCAGCCGCTCCCGGCTCAGCCGGCCCGCGCCCAGCGGCAGCGAGACCGCCACGTCCGGACCCTCGTCGATGCCGGCGGCCAGCTCCAGCGAGCCGCCCCCGATGTCCATCACGAGCAGCCGGCCGGCGGACCAGCCGAACCAGCGCCGCACCGCCAGGAAGGTCATCCGCGCCTCGTCCGCGCCGGAGAGCACCTCCAGGCGTACGCCGGTCTCGTCCCGGACCCGGGCCAGCACCTCGCCGGCGTTGGTGGCCTCGCGGACCGCGCTGGTGGCGAAGGCCAGCAGGTCGTCGGCCTCCAGCCCGTCCGCCGCCGCCCGGGCCATGCTGACGGCCTTGACCAGCCCGTCCGCGCCCGCGTCGGTCAGCGCGCCGTCCGGGCCGATCTGCTCGGCCAGCCGGAGCACCACCTTCTCGGAGTGCGCCGGCCACGGGTGGGCGCCGTGGTGGGCGTCGACCACCAGCAGGTGCACCGTGTTGGAGCCGACGTCGAGGACACCCAGTCGCATGGTGACGACCCTAGGGCCAACACGTTTCGTCGGCTCGCCGGCCGGGCGGGGTCACCCCGCGTACGCTGGTCCGGGTGACAGGGCAGATCGAGCTTCACGTGCTGGTGGACGACCCCGACGACCCGCGCAGCCGGGAGGTCGGGCTGGACTTCCCGCGGGAGTGGATCGAGTTCGTCGACCCGGCCGACGCGAAGCACCTGGTGCGGGCCGACCTGACCTGGCTGCTCTCCCGCTGGACGTGCATCTTCGGCAGGGGCTGCCACGGCATCATCGCGGGCCGCGCCGCGGACGGCTGCTGCTCGCACGGCGCGTTCTTCACCGACGGCGACGACGAGAAGCGGGTCCGGGCGGCGGTCAAGCGGCTCACCCCGGAGACCTGGCAGCACTTCCGCCGGGGCTTCAAGAACTGGACCGAGAACGACACCATCGACGGGAAGAACCCCGCCCGGCGGACGGCCACCCGCGCCGTTGACGCGCCCTGCGTCTTCCTCAACGACGCCGACTTCCCCGGCGGGGGCGGCTGCGCCCTGCACGCCCAGGCGCTGCGCGACGGGGTGCACCCGCTGGAATACAAGCCGGACGTCTGCTGGCAGCTGCCGATCCGCCGTGACCAGGACTGGCACAAGCGACCCGACAACACCAAGGTGCTGATCTCCACGCTCACCGAGTTCGACCGGCGCGGCTGGGGCGCGGGCGGTCACGACCTGGACTGGTGGTGCACCTCCTCCACCGACGCGCACGTCGGCGCCGAGCCCATGTACATCTCCTACGGCCCCGAGCTGACCGCGCTGATCGGCGCCCCCGCGTACGCGAAGCTGGCCGAGCTCTGCGCGGCCCGGCTCCGCCAGGGCCAGGTCGCCCCGCACCCGGCCACCGAGGGCTAGTCCCGCCCGGCGACCGGCAGCACGACGACGCCGTCGTCGTCGCTGTGCACCTCGGCACCGGGCGCGAAGACGCAGTTGCCGAACGACACCGGCACGTCGCGCTCGCCGGCGCCGGTCTTCGCGCTCTTGCGCGGGTTCGTGCCGAGCGCCTTGATGCCGATCGGCAGGGCACCGAGGGCCACGACGTCGCGGACCGCGCCGTTGATCACCACACCGGCCCAGCCGTTCTCCGCCGCCGTGCCGGCGATGAGGTCGCCCATCAGGGCGGTGTGCAGCGAGCCGCCGCCGTCCACCACCAGCACCCGGCCCTCCCCCGGTTCGGCCACGATCGACTTGACCAGGGCGTTGTCCTGGAAGCAGCGCACCGTGACGGCCGGGCCGGCGAAGGCCCGGATGCCGCCGAACTGCCGCAACTGGGTGTCGCAGGAGCCGAGGGCGTCGCCGTGCCGGTCGTAGAGGTCGGCGGTCGTGGGGGTCTCCATGGTCGTCCTTCTCTCACTCAGGGATGGGGATTCGCGGGCGGTGCGCGGTGCAGGCGGGTCGCGGCGACGGCCGCGCCGGCCAGGCCGGCCGCGGTGCAGCCGAGGACGCCGGCCGCGCCGGTGCCGGCCGCGAGCGCGCCGGCGGCGCTGGGGATGAGCACCTGACCGAGCCGGTTGCCGGTGAGCCGCAGCGACATCGCCCGGCCGCGCAGCCCGGGCGGGGCCACCTCGGCCAGGAACGACATGGTCAGCGGCTGGCCCGCACCCAGCCCGAGCCCGGCCACCGCGACCACCGCCAGCAGGACCGCGAAGGGCAGCGGTGGCAGCAGCAGGGCCAGCCCGACGGCGGAGAGCGTCACGGTGCCGACCAGCACGACCCGCCGGCCGAGGGCCGCCACGAGCCGGCCGAGCAGCAGCCGGGACGCCATCGAGGCGACCGCCCGGGTCCCGAGCAGGATGCCGATCGAACCGGCGGCGATGCCGCGTTCCGCGCCGAGCGCGGGCAGGTAGACCAGGGTGATGTCGACCGCCGCCAGGACGACGCAGCTCACCGTGAGGGCGCGGACCAGACCGGGCTGGCGGATCAGGTCGCGCAGCCCACCGGTGTCGGAACCGTCGGCGGCCCGCTGGTGGTGTCCGGACGGGCGCAGGAACAGCGTGACGACCAGCAGCGGCAGCGCCACCACCGTGGCGCCGAGGAAGATGGCCCGGGTGTCGGGGATCGGGCGGTCCCCGCCGAAGAGCACGATCAGGCCGGGGCCGAGCGCCTGCCCCAGCGAGGCGGCGAAGGTGTAGTAGCCGAACGCGGCGTCGTACCGGTCGGCCGGGGTGCGGTTGGCGACCAGCGCCTGCTGGGCGACCACCGCGCAGAGGTGTGCGGTGCCGAGCGCCATGCTGGCCAGGACCAGGCCGGCCACCGAGCCGGCGAGCAGCACGAAACCGAGGCCGGCGGCGACCAGCAGGGCGGACCCGGCGAGGGCGACGCGGCGCTCGCCGAGCCGGTCCACCGCGTGCCCGGAGGGCACGGCCAGCACCAGGGGTACGACGGCGAAGCTGGCCCCGAGCACGCCCAGCCAGGCTCCCGGCACGTCCAGCTCCAACGCCCGGTACGCGGACGCCGGCCGGAGCATGAAGGTGACCGCCTGCACCGCGACGGTGTGCGTGAGGAGCAGGCCCGTCTGGGCGCGCCCGGGGACGGCGGAGTCCCCGGGCGCCACTCAGTCGGCCTTCACGGCGAGCACCGGACAGGGCACCCGGAGCAGGATCTCCTGCGCGGTCGAGCCCATGATCAGCTTGCCGACCGGGGTGCGGTGCCGGATGCCGATCACGACCAGCGACACGTCCTCCGCCTCGACGATCTCGGCGATCTCCTCCGCCGCGTCCCGCCCCCGCATGAGCTGCCGGACGTCGTGCCGCACCCCGGCGGCGACCAGCTCGCGGACCACCCGGTTCAGGTCCGGTTCCTGGGCCAACCGCGGGTCGACGTACGCGTCGCCGCGCGAGGTGTTCACCACCAGCACCGGCTCGTCGCGGAACCGGGCCTGCTCGATCGCGGCCTGGAGCGCCGCCTCGCCGAGCGGCGAGGGGACGTACCCCACCAGCACCGTCATGCCGTCACCGACCTTCCGCGCAGCGGACGGACCACGAACCGGCCGATCAGCGGCCAGAGGAGCACCACGGCGATCGTGGCGTAGATCAGCCAGGACATCCAGCCGCCGATCAGCCCGTGCAGCTCGCCGCCGGAGAGCTGCAACGCGCGCCGGCCCTGCAGTTCGGCACGCGGGCCGAGGATGACGCCGACGATCAGCGGCAGGATCGGCAGCCCGAAGCGGCGCATGCCGAAGCCGAGCAGGCCGAGGGCGAGCAGCAGGTACAGGTCGAACGGCTGCGCGTTGACCGCGTACGCGCCCATCGAGGCGAAGAAGAGGATCCCGGCGTAGAGGTAGGGGCGCGGGATCCGCAGCAGCCGCGCCCAGGCCGGGGCGAGCGGCAGGTTGAGCACCAGCAGCAGCAGGTTGCCCACGAACAGGCTGGCGATCAGTGTCCAGACCAGGCTGGACTCCCGCGTGAAGAGCAGCGGGCCGGGCTGGATGCCGTACCCCTCGAAGGCGGCCAGCATCACCGCGGCGGTGGCGTTGGTCGGCAGGCCGATCGCCAGCATCGGTACCAGCGTGCCGGCGGCCGAGGCGTTGTTCGCGGCCTCCGGCCCGGCGACGCCCTCGATCGCCCCCCGGCCGAACTCCTCCGGGTGCTTCGACAGC
Source organism: Micromonospora sp. MH33 (assembly GCF_003013775.1). NCBI lineage: Bacteria > Bacillati > Actinomycetota > Actinomycetes > Micromonosporales > Micromonosporaceae > Micromonospora > Micromonospora sp. MH33. Next base: position 1,440 of record NZ_MUYZ01000178.1, on the reverse strand, counting down.
TTCTTCTCGGTGACGTACGACAGGAAGGTGGGGATCTCCGCCCCGCCCGCCGGCACCGCGCCGAACGGGAACCCGAACGCCGTGCCGCGCAGCCACGGCTTCCAGGACCGCTTCCAGTCCTGCTTCCCCAGCCACGGCTGGCCCACCGGGATCACCTCGCCGGACCTCCGGCGCAGGTGCGCGGCGATCCAGAGCGCCTCGCCCACGGCGAAGATGCCGACCGCCACCACGACCACGTCGATGCCGTCGGCGAGCTGCGGCAGCCCGAAGGTGAGCCGCTGCTGGCCGGACTGGTCGATGCCGATCACACCGATCACCAGGCCGAGCAGCAGCGAGGCGAAGCCGCGTACCCGGGACGCGCCGAGCACGGCGGTGACGGACACGAACGCCAGCAGCATCAGCGCGAAGTAGTCGGGTGCGCCGAGGCTGATCGCGAACTGCACCACCGGCGGGGTGACCACCACCAGCAGCACGGTGGCGATGGTGCCGGCGACGAACGAGCCGATCGCGGCGGTGGCCAGCGCCTGTGCGGCCCGGCCCGCCTTGGCCATCTTGTTGCCCTCGATGGCGGTCACCACCGACGACGACTCGCCGGGGGTGTTCAGCAGGATCGAGGTGGTCGAACCGCCGTACATGCCGCCGTAGAAGATGCCGGCGAACATGATGAAGGCCTGGGCCGGCTCCATCCCGTAGGTGACCGGCAGGAGCAGCGCCACGGTCATAGCCGGGCCGATGCCGGGCAGCACGCCGACGGCGGTGCCGATGGTCACCCCGATCAGCGCGAACAGCAGGTTCATCGGGGTCAGCACGTTGGCGAACCCGTCGAGCAGATTGGCGAAGTTGTCCATCTACAGGATCCCTTGCAGCACGCCGGCGGGCAGGTCGACACCGAGTCCGATGGCGAAGGTGTAGAACGTGATCAACGACAGCGCGACGGCGATCAGCAGGTTGCGCACGTAGTGGCGGTTGCCCAGGGCATAGGCCGAACCCCAGAAGAGGATCGTCCCGCTGATCACCCAGCCGAGCCGGTCGATGAGCACGGCGTTGACCAGGAACGCGCCGATCAGCAGCAGCACGGTGCGCCAGTCGATCGGAAGGCTCAGGTCGACGTCCTCGCCGGCCTCCGGCTCGCCCGCGCCGCCGCGGGCCACGTCCACCGCGTAGATCACCGCGATGACGAGCAGCAGCACGCCGAGCAGGATCGGCACCGGCTTGGGGCCGATCGGGTCGGCCGTGTTGATCGCCCTCCCGATCCGGGTCGTCGCGTCGAAGATGACCAGCCCGCCGACCAGGGCGAGAAACGCACACACGCCGTACTGCGCCCGGTCCGGCTGCCGGGCGGCGGCCGCCTCCGGGGCCGCCGCCGGGTCGGTTCCGGCCGTCGTCGCCGGCTCGTCGGGCGTACGCTCCGCGCCCGGCGCCGTCGCGTCGGCCCCGCCC
>NZ_MUYZ01000177.1:0-14091 GCF_003013775.1 Micromonospora sp. MH33 | reverse complement strand
AGGTCCCGACGGACACCACCGCCCCGGCGCCCCGCGACGCCCAGGCCGCGGAGGCCGCCGGCGCGGCGGCCAACCCGCCGGCCGGTGACGGCAAGCCCGCCGGCGACGAGGCCGGGGCGCAGCAGCGCAACCTCAACGAAGCGTCGTCGGGCGGCAACGGCACGAGCCCGGCGGACGCGAGCGGAACGGGGGTCCAGAAGTGACCGCTCCTCGGCCGGAGACGCTGGCCAAGCTGACGCCGGTGCTCACGAAGCGCTGGCTGTCGCCGGACGCCTGGCGGATCGGCACCTACGAGAAGCTGGACGGCTACGCCGCCCTGCGCAAGGCGCTCAAGGCGCACCCGGACGACCTGATCCAGCTGATCAAGGACTCCGGGCTGCGCGGCCGCGGCGGCGCGGGCTTTCCGACCGGTCTCAAGTGGGGGTTCATCCCGCAGGGCGACGGCAAGCCGCACTACCTCGTGGTGAACGCCGACGAGGGCGAGCCGGGCACCTGCAAGGACCTGCCGCTGATGACCCACGACCCGCACTCGCTGGTCGAGGGCGTCATCATCGCCTCGTACGCGATCCGCGCCAACCGGGCGTACATCTACATCCGCGGCGAGGCCGTGCACGCCGCCCGCCGGCTGCGCAACGCCGTGCGGGAGGCGTACGCCAAGGGCTACCTCGGCCGGAACATCCAGGGCACCGGGTTCGACCTGGACCTGGTGGTGCACTCCGGTGCCGGGGCGTACATCTGCGGTGAGGAGACCGCGCTGCTGGACTCGCTGGAGGGCTTCCGCGGCCAGCCCCGGCTGCGCCCGCCGTTCCCGGCGACCCACGGCCTGTACGCGAGCCCGACCGTGGTGAACAACGTCGGCACCATCGCCAGCGTGCCGTACATCGTGCTGGGCGGCGCCGACTGGTGGAAGACCATGGGGACGGAGAAGTCCTCCGGCCCGATGATCTACTCGCTCTCCGGCCGGATCGCCAACCCGGGCCAGTTCGAGTGCTCGATGGGGATCACCCTGCGCGAGCTGATCGAGCTGGCCGGCGGCATGCAGCCCGGGCACAACCTGAAGTTCTGGACCCCGGGCGGCTCGTCGACGCCGCTGCTCACCGCCGAGCACCTGGACGTGCCGCTGGACTTCGAGGGGGTGGCGGCGGCCGGCTCGATCCTGGGCACCACGGCCACGCAGATCTTCTCCGACCAGGACTGCCCGGTGTACGCGACCTACCGGTGGCTGGAGTTCTACCACCACGAGTCGTGCGGCAAGTGCACCCCGTGCCGCGAGGGCAACTACTGGATGGTCCGGGTCTACCGGCGGATCCTCGCCGGCCACGGCACCCACGAGGACCTGGACACCCTGCTCGACACCTGCGACAACATCCTCGGCCGCTCGTTCTGCGGTCTGGGTGACGGTGCGACCAGCTCGGTGACCTCGTCGCTGAAGTACTTCAAGCAGGACTACCTCGACTACATCGAGGGACGTACCGCGCCGAAGCTCTCCGAGAAGCAGCTGGTGGGAGCCCACTGATGACCGACGTAGCCAAGCAGACCGAGACCGTCACCCTGACCATCGACGGCGTCCAGGTCACCGCCCCCAAGGGGGCGCTGCTGATCCGGGTCGCCGAGCAGTTGGGCACCGAGATCCCGCGGTTCTGCGACCACCCGCTGCTGGCCCCGGCCGGCGCCTGCCGGCAGTGCCTGGTGGAGGTGGAGGGCCAGCGCAAGCCGGTCGCCTCCTGCACCCAGACCGTGGCCGACGGCATGGTGGTGCGGACCCAGCTCACCTCCCCGGTCGCCAAGAAGGCCCAGGAGGGGGTGATGGAGCTGCTGCTCCTCAACCACCCCCTGGACTGCCCGATGTGCGACAAGGGCGGCGAGTGCCCGCTGCAGAACCAGGCGATGTCCACCGGCCGCGCCGACTCCCGGTTCCACGAGCACAAGCGGGAGTACCCGAAGCCGCTGCCGATCAGCACCCAGGTGCTGCTCGACCGCGAGCGCTGCGTGCTCTGCCAGCGCTGCACCCGGTTCTCCGAGGAGATCGCCGGCGACAAGTTCATCGACCTGATGGGCCGGTCGTCCGCCGAGGAGATCAACATCTACCGGGACGACGCGTACGGCGAGGAGGGCGACGCGGGCGACGTCCCGTTCAACTCGTACTTCTCCGGCAACACCGTGCAGATCTGCCCGGTGGGCGCGCTGACCGGCGCGCAGTACCGGTTCCGGGCCCGCCCGTTCGACCTGGTCTCCACCCCCAGCGCCTGCGAGCACTGCGCGGCCGGCTGCGCCCAGCGCACCGACTGGCGGCGCGGCAAGGTGCTGCGCCGGCTGGCCGGTGACGACCCGGCGGTGAACGAGGAGTGGAACTGCGACAAGGGTCGCTGGGGCTTCCAGTACACCCGCGCGTTCGACCGGCTCACCACCCCGCTGGTGCGGGACGGGAAGACCGGTGAGCTGCGCGAGGCGTCCTGGAGCGAGGCGCTGACCCGGGCCGCCGAGGGGCTGCGCGCCGCCCGGGACGGCGGGCACGGCACGGCGGTGCTGACCGGCGGCCGGCTCACCGTCGAGGACGCCTACGCGTACGCGAAGTTCGCGCGGGTCGCGCTGCACACCAACGACATCGACTTCCGGGCCCGCCCGGTCTCCCGCGAGGAGGCCGACTTCCTGGCCAGCAGCGTCGCCGGGGTCACCGACGTGACCTACGCGGACGTGGAGAACGCGCCCGCCGTGGTGCTGGTCGGCCTGGAGCCGGAGGAGGAGTGCCCGATCCTCTTCCTGCGGCTGCGCAAGGCGTACCTGAAGAAGAAGCTGACCGTGTACGCGCTCGCGCCGTTCGCGACCCGCGGCCTGGAGAAGCTCGGGGCCAAGCTGGCCCGGGTGGTGCCGGGCGAGGAGGCCAGCGTGCTGGCCGAGCACGCCACGGTGGCCGAGGCGCTGAGCCAGCCGGGCGCCGTCCTGATCGTCGGCGAGCGGCTGGGCGCGGTGCCCGGCGGCCTCTCCGCCGCGGCGGACGTGGCCCGGCGTACCGGGGCCAAGCTGGCCTGGGTGCCGCGGCGCGCGGGTGACCGCGGCGCGGTTGACGCGGGCTGCCTGCCGAACCTGCTCCCCGGCGGCCGCGTGGTCACCGAGCCGGCCGCCCGCGCCGAGCTGGGCGAGGCGTGGGACCTCCCGGCCGGGGTGATCCCGAGCCAGGCCGGCCGGGACACCGACGGCATCCTCACGGCCACGGCCAACGGTCAGATCGGCGCCCTCGTGGTGGCCGGCGTCGACCCGGCCGACCTGTCCGACCCGCGCCTGGCCGAGCAGGCCCTGGACGCGGTGCCGTTCCTGGTCAGCCTGGAGCTGCGGATGAGCGCGGTGGCCCGCCGGGCCGACGTGGTCCTGCCGGTCGCCCCGGTGGTCGAGAAGGCCGGCAGCTTCCTGGACTGGGAGGGCCGGCTGCGCACCTTCGAGAAGGTGCTGGACACCGCGGCGATGACCGACGGCCGGGTGCTCGACGCGATCGCCGCGCAGCTCGACGTGCGGCTCGGCACCGGCGACGTGCAGAGCGTCCGCCGGGAGCTGGGCGCGCTGCCGCCGACCCGGGTGGACCGGCCGTCCGCCCCGTCCGTCGAGCCGGCCACCGTGCCGCAGCCCGGCGCCGGCGAGGCCGTGCTGGCCACCTGGCACCAGCTGCTCGACCTGGGCAGCCTCACCGACGGCGATGAGCACCTCGCCGGCACCGCCCGCCCGCCGGTGGTCCGGCTGGGCAAGGGCACCGCCGAGGCGCTCGGTGTCGCGGACGGCGACCCGGTGACCGTCGGCACCGACCGCGGTGCGGTCACCCTGCCGGCGGCGATTACCGAGATGCCGGACGGCGTCGTCTGGCTGCCGACCAACTCACCCGGCTCGACCGTCCGGCGCAGCCTCGGCGCGACGTCCGGCGAGGTCGTGAAGGTCTCGGCCGCGGCGGTCGCCGCGGACGCGGCCGCCCGTCCGGGTCCGCTCCTCAACACCGGGAGTGCCCAGTGAGCGCGAGGAGTGAACGAGCGGAGCGAGTGAGCCCCGCAGTCGCGAACGAAAGGTGGGTGCAGTGAACACCGTCATCCTCGCGGCGCAGGACCCGACCCTGGCCGACTTCGGCAAGGATCCGTGGTGGCTGGTCCTCGGGAAGATCGTCTTCGCGTTCGTCTTCGGCCTGCTGGCCACGCTGCTCGGCGTCTGGTTCGAGCGCCGGGTGGTCGGCCGCATGGCGGTCCGGCCCGGCCCCAACCAGGTCGGCCCGTTCGGCCTGCTGCAGACCCTCGCGGACGGCCTGAAGATGGCGTTCAAGGAGGACATCCTCCCGCGCGCCGCCGACAAGGTGGTCTTCTTCTTCGCGCCGACCATCTCGGTGATCTCCGCGGTCACCGCGCTGTCGGTGGTGCCGTTCGGCCCGAAGGTGAGCATCTTCGGCCACTGGACGCCGCTGCAGGTCACCGACGTGTCGGTGGCGGTGCTGGTGATCCTCGCCTGCTCCTCGATGGGCATCTACGGCATCGTGCTCGGCGGCTGGGCCTCCGGCTCGACGTACCCGCTGCTCGGCGGTCTCCGGTCCAGCGCCCAGATGATCTCGTACGAGGTCGCCATGGGGCTGAGCATCGTGGCGGTGTTCATGACCGCCGGCACGATGTCGACCAGCGGGATCGTCGCCGCACAGGGCGACGCCACCCAGCTCACCATCGCCGGCCAGCAGATCCCGGCTCCCGGCTGGTACGCGATCCTGCTGCTGCCCAGCTTCGTCATCTTCTTCATCGCCATGGTCGGTGAGACCAACCGGGCGCCGTTCGACCTGCCCGAGGCGGAGTCGGAGCTGGTCGCGGGCTTCATGACCGAGTACAGCTCGCTCAAGTTCGCGCTCTTCATGCTCTCCGAGTACGTGTCGATGGTGACCATGTCCGCGGTCACCACCACGCTCTTCCTCGGCGGCTGGCGGGCCCCCTGGCCGATCACCCTCTGGTCGGGCGCCAACTCGGGTTGGTGGCCGATGCTCTGGTTCTTCGGCAAGGTCATCGTCCTGGTCTTCGTCTTCGTCTGGCTGCGGGGCACCCTGCCCCGGCTCCGCTACGACCAGTTCATGCGCTTCGGCTGGAAGGTCCTGCTGCCGATCAACCTGGTCTGGATCCTGGTGCTGAGCGGGCTCCGCTCGATCGAGGACTGGCAGACCCAGGACCGGCTGCTCGCCACCGGCATCGGCGCGGGCGTGCTGCTGCTGGCCACGCTCTTCTGGCCGAGCCGGAAGAAGGCGCCGGAGCCGCCGCTCCAGGAACAGGTGAACAGCCGTCCACACGGCAGCTTCCCGCTGCCGCCGATGGATCTTCAGGTTCCGCCGAGCCCGCGTACCAAGCGCGTGGTCGCCGAGCGGGAGCCGGCCAACGTCGTCGCCGGCTCGGACTCCAGGGAGGTGTGACGTGGGCGCGATCACCGGAACGTTCAAGGGCTTCGGGGTCACCTTCTCGCACATGTTCAGGAAGGTCGTCACCACCGACTACCCGTTCAAGCCGCCGGTCTCGGCGCCGCGCTACCACGGGCGGCACATCCTCAACCGGCACCCGGACGGGCTGGAGAAGTGCATCGGCTGCGAGCTGTGCGCGTGGGCCTGCCCGGCGGACGCGATCTACGTGGAGGGTGGCGACAACACCGAGGAGCAGCGCTTCTCCCCGGGTGAGCGGTACGCCAGCGTCTACCAGATCAACTATGCCCGGTGCATCTTCTGCGGGCTCTGCATCGAGGCCTGCCCGACCCGGTCGCTCACCATGAGCAACGAGTACGAGCTGGCCCGGGACAACCGGCAGGACCTGATCTTCACGAAGGAGCAGCTGCTCGCGCCGCTGCTGCCCGGCATGGAGCAGCCGCCGCACCCGATGCGGCTGGGCGACAGCGAGAAGGACTACTACGTCGGCGGGCTGACCAACCCGGGCACCTCGGCCGGCGCCGAGCGCTCGCCGATGGGCCCGGGCCGGTACCAGGTGGAGGAGCACCCCGGCGTGACCTTCCCCGGCGCCGAGCAGGCCGCGCAGCGGGCCGAGGCGGGCAAGGGAGCAGGAGCATGACCACGCAGACGGTGCTCGCCGCGGCGGGCCAGGTGTCCGGAGGTGAGGAGGTCACCTTCTGGATCCTCGCCCCGCTGGCCCTCATCGGGGCCATCGGCATGGTCTGGGCGCGCAACGCGGTGCACTCGGCGCTCTGGCTGGTGCTGACCATGCTCTGCCTGGGCGTGTTCTACGTGCTCCAGGCCGGGCCGTTCATCGGCATGGTGCAGATCATCGTCTACACCGGCGCGATCATGATGCTGTTCCTGTTCGTGCTGATGCTGGTCGGCCGGGACGCCTCCGACTCGCTGATCGAGACGCTGCGCGGCCAGCGGGTCGCCGCGGTGGTGCTCGGGCTCGGCTTCGCCGGCCTGATCGGCTCCGGGCTCTACCGGGCGCTGGAGGGCGTGCAGGCCGTCGGCCTGGACCGGCCGAACGCCGAGGGCAACGTGCAGGGGATCGCCCGGCTGCTCTTCACCAAGTACGTCTTCGCCTTCGAGCTGACCTCCGCGCTGCTCATCACGGCGGCGGTGGGCGCGATGGTGCTGGCGCACGTGGAGCGGCGCAAGGAGGACCGGATGGACCAGATCGCCACCATGAAGGCCCGGTTCCGCCCCGGCAACTACCCCGGCCCGAAGCCCGGACCGGGCGTCTTCGCCACCTCGTCCTCGGTGGCCACCCCGGCCCGCCTGCCCGACGGCCGGCTGACCGACCGGAGCATCCCGGAGATCCTGCCGGTCCGGGAGCTGACCGCCGAGGAGACCACGCTGAAGGGGACAGAGCGGTGAGCGCGAGGAGTGCAGCGGAGCGGAGCCCCGCAGTCGCGAACGAAAGGCTGGCTCAGCGATGACCCCGGACTACTACCTGATCCTCGCGGCGGTGCTGTTCACCATCGGCGCCGTCGGCGTGCTGGTCCGGCGCAACGCGATCGTGCTGTTCATGTGCGTCGAGCTGATGCTCAACGCGGCCAACCTGACGCTGGTCACGTTCAGCCGCATCAACGGCGACCTGAACGGCCAGATCATGGCGTTCTTCGTGATGGTGGTGGCCGCGGCTGAGGTCGTGGTCGGGCTCGCGATCATCATGTCGATCTTCCGGACCCGGCGCTCGGCGAGCGTCGACGACGCCAACCTGCTGAAGTACTGAGGGGCTCGTGGTGGAGAAGATTCTGACGTTCGCCCAGTCCGAACCGGCCGGAACCGTCGCTTTCGCGACGGCGGATGGGCTGTTGGGCAGTGTCTGGCTGCTGGTGGCCATCCCGCTGGTGAGCGCGGCGATCCTGCTGCTGCTCGGCAAGCGGGCGGACCGCTGGGGCCACTGGCTGGGCGTGGCGGCCATCGGCGCCGCCTTCGTGCTCGGCCTGACCTACTTCTTCCAGCTCCGTGGCCTGGAGAACAAGCAGGTCGAGCAGAGCCTCTGGCAGTTCATCACGGTCGGCGACCTCAAGGTGGACTTCGGTCTGCTCTTCGACCCGCTGGCCGCCGTCTTCGTACTGCTGATCACCGGGGTGGGTTTCCTGATCCACCTCTACGCGGTCGAGTACATGGCGCACGACGAGGGCCGGCGGCGGTTCTTCGGGTACTTCAACCTCTTCGTCGCCGCGATGCTGCTGCTGGTGCTCGGCAACAACTACGTGATGCTCTACTTCGGCTGGGAGGGCGTCGGTCTGGCGTCGTACCTGCTGATCTCCTTCTGGTACGGCCGGCCGAGCGCGGCCACCGCCGGCAAGAAGGCGTTCCTGATGAACCGGGTCGGTGACGCCGGCCTGGCCATCGGCATCTTCGTCATGTTCGCCATGCTCGGCACCACCCAGTACGACGAGGTCTTCAACGGCGTCGGCGCGCTGAGCGGCACCACCGTGCTGGTGCTCGGCCTGCTGCTGCTGCTCGGCGCCACCGGCAAGTCCGGCCAGTTCCCGCTCCAGGCGTGGCTGCCGGACGCGATGGAGGGCCCGACGCCGGTCTCCGCGCTCATCCACGCGGCGACCATGGTCACCGCGGGCGTCTACCTGATCGCCCGCTCCAACCCGATCTTCTCGGCCAACCACACGCTCCAGCTCGTGGTGGTCAGCGTCGGCGCGATCACCCTGCTGATGGGCTGCCTCATCGGCGCGGCCAAGGACGACATCAAGCGGGTGCTGGCCTGGTCGACGGTGAGCCAGATCGGTTACATGTTCCTCGGCGTCGGCCTGGGCGGCGCGGCGTACGCGCTGGCCATCGTGCACCTGCTGGCGCACGGCTTCTTCAAGGCCAACATGTTCCTCGGCGCCGGCTCGGTCATGCACGGCATGAACGACCAGGTCGACATCCGCCGCTTCGGCAACCTGTCGAAGTACATGAAGGTCACCTGGCTGACCTTCATGATGGGCTGGCTGGCGATCATCGGCATGTTCCCGTTCTCCGGCTTCTTCTCCAAGGAGCCGATCATCGTGGCCGCGTTCGAGCGGGAGGGCTGGACGGCCTGGCTCTTCGGCATGGCCGCGCTGCTCGGCGCCGGGCTCACCGCGTTCTACATGACCCGGCTCTTCGTGCTCACCTTCCACGGTCCGGCCCGCTGGACCGAGGACATCGAACACCCGCACGAGTCGCCGAAGCTGATGACGATCCCGCTCATCCTGCTGGCGATCGGCTCGGTGGGGGCGGGCTTCCTGCTCGCCACGTCGGTGCCGGACTGGCTGGAGGCGACCGCCGGCCTGGGCGGCCAGGAGGAGGGCCACGAGGCCGTCCTCGCACACTGGCTGATCACCACGCTCTCGCTGCTGGTGACCGTGCTCGGCGCCGGGCTGGCCTGGTTCCTGTTCCGCAACGGCACGGCCACCGAGCCGCAGCCGGCCGGCGTGCTGGTCACCGCCGCCCGCCGGAACCTCTACACGGACGCCGTCAACGAGGCGGTCTTCGAGAAGCCGGGCATCTTCCTCACCCGGGCGCTGGTCTTCCTCGACAACCGGGGCGTCGACGGGCTGGTCAACGGCCTCGCCGCCGCGGTGGGCGGGGGTTCGGGCCGGCTCCGGCGGCTGCAGACCGGTTTCGTGCGGTCGTACGCGACCTCGATCCTGACCGGCGCGCTGCTCGTGGTGGCGGCCTTCCTGGCGGTGCAGGCGGGGTGGCTGGCGTGATCGACCTCAACGCGGCCGCCCCCGCCGGCGGGCCACGCAGTCACGACGGAGGTAAGGCCGAATAATGTCCAACTTCCCGTTCCTCTCGGTGCTGACCGTGGCACCGCTGGTCGGCGCCCTGCTCGTGGCCCTGCTGCCGCGGCGCAACCCGGACCTGGCCAAGCTGGTGGCGTTCGGCTGGTCGCTGCTGGTGCTGGTGCTCTCGGTGGCCATGTGGATCGCCTTCCAGGCCGACGGTGACCGGTTCCAGTTCCGCGAGTCGTACGCGTGGATCCCGAACTGGGGCGTCAACTTCACCTTCGAGGTGGACGGCATCGCGCTGGTCATGCTGATGCTGATCGCGATCCTGGTGCCGCTGGTGATCCTGGCGTCGTGGCACGACGCCGAGTCGTCCAAGCGCTCGGTGCCGGTCTACTTCGCGCTGCTGCTCGTCCTCGAGTGCACGATGATCGGCGTCTTCGCCGCCGCCGACGTCTTCCTGTTCTACGTGTTCTTCGAGGTCATGCTGGTGCCGATGTACTTCCTCATCGGCAGCTACGGCGGCCACCAGCGGCAGTACGCGGCGGTCAAGTTCTTCCTCTACTCCCTGGTCGGCGGCCTGTTCATGCTGGCCGCGGTGATCGGCCTCTGGGTGGTCGGCGGGAAGACCTTCGACTGGCAGGCGCTCAGCCAGGCCGAGTTCGCCACCGACACGGCGCGCTGGCTCTTCCTCGGCTTCTTCCTCGCGTTCGCGATCAAGGCGCCGTTCTTCCCGTTCCACACCTGGCTGCCGGACGCCGGTGGCGCGGCCCCGGCCGGCGCGGCGGCCCTGCTGGTCGGCGTGCTGGACAAGGTCGGCACCTTCGGGATCCTGCGGTACTGCCTGCCGCTCTTCCCCGAGGCGTCGAGGTGGTTCGCCCCGTGGGCGCTGGCGCTCGGCGTGATCGGCATCATCTACGCCGCGCTGCTGGCGGTCGGGCAGAACGACCTCAAGCGGCTGGTGTCGTACACCTCGATCGCGCACTTCGGGTTCATCGGGGTCGGCATCTTCGCCTTCACCACCCAGGCCGGCACCGGTGCCGTGCTCTACATGCTCAACCACGGGCTGGCCACCGGCCTGCTCTTCCTGGTGGTGGGCATGCTGATCGCCCGCCGGGGCTCGGCGCTGATCAGCGACTTCGGCGGCGCGGGCAAGCTGGTGCCGCTGCTCGCCGGGGTGCTCTTCTTCGCCGGTCTCGCCTCGCTGGCGCTGCCCGGCACCGCGCCGTTCGTCTCCGAGTTCCTGGTGCTGATCGGCACGTTCACCACGAACAAGCCGGTCGCGGTGATCGCCACGCTCGGCATCATCCTGGCCGCGGCGTACGTGCTGTGGATGGTGCAGCGCACCACCCAGGGCACCCTCAACCCGGCCCTGACCGAGGTCGAGGGCATGCGCCGGGACCTCAGCCTGCGCGAGAAGGTCGTGGTCGCCCCGCTGATCGCGCTGATCGTGCTGCTCGGCTTCTACCCCAAGCCGGTCACCGATGTCATCAACCCCGCCGTGAAGGCGACCATGCAGGACGTGGGTCGGACCGATCCCGCCCCGGAGGTCGGTAGCGTCCAGGAGGCCGCGAAATGACCGAGCTGAAGTTGCCGTCGATCGACTACGCGGCGCTCGCTCCCATCCTGATCATGCTGGGCGCCGCCCTGGTCGGCGTCCTGGTCGAGGCGTTCGTGCCGCGCCGCCTGCGCAACACGGTGCAGCTGGTGCTCGCGCTGCTGGCGGTGCTCGTCGCGCTGGCCATGGTGATCTTCAACGCTGACGACCGGCTGATCACCGCCGGCCAGGCCATCGCGGTGGACGGGCCGACGCTCTTCCTCCAGGGCGCCATCCTGATCCTGGCCGCCATGGCGCTGCTGCTGGTCGGCGAGCGCACGGTCGAGCGGGGCGGGGCCTTCGTGGCCCACGCCGCGGTCACCGCCGAGTCGGCCGACGACCGGCGGCAGGCGGACGGGATGGGCGGCACCACCGAGGTGTACCCGCTGGTCACCTTCGCGATCGGCGGCATGCTGATCTTCGTGGCGGCGAACGACCTGCTGACCATGTTCATCGCGCTCGAGGTCTTCTCTCTGCCGCTCTACCTGCTCTGCGCGCTGGCCCGCCGCCGGCGGCTGCTGAGCCAGGAGGCCGCGCTGAAGTACTTCATGCTCGGCGCGTACGCCTCGGCGTTCTTCCTCTTCGGCGTGGCGCTGATCTACGGCTTCACCGCCGGGATCCCGGGCCGGGGGGCCGGCGTCGACTTCGCCACCGTGCACGCCGCGGTGTCCGAGTCCTCGTCCAGCCCGGTGCTGCTCTTCGCCGGCATGGCGCTGCTCGCCATCGGCCTGCTCTTCAAGGCCGCCGCCGCCCCGTTCCACGTCTGGACCCCGGACGTCTACCAGGGCGCGCCGACCCCGGTGACCGGCTTCATGGCCGCCTGCACCAAGGTCGCCGCGTTCGGCGCCCTGCTGCGGGTCTTCCACGTCGCCTTCGCCGGGGCCTCCTGGGACTTCACCCCGGTGCTCGGCGCGGTGGCGGTGCTGACCATGCTGGTCGGCGCGGTGCTGGCGGTCACCCAGACCGACATCAAGCGGCTGCTGGCGTACTCGTCGATCGCCAACGCGGGCTACCTGCTGGTGGGCGTGCTGGCGCCCAGCAAGGACGGACTCTCCGGCACGATGTTCTACCTGGTCGCGTACGGCTTCTCGGTGCTCGCCGCGTTCGCCGTCGTGACCCTGGTCCGGAACGCCGACGGGGAGGCCACCCACCTGTCCCGCTGGGCCGGGCTGGGCCGCCGGTCGCCATTCTTCGCGGCGATCTTCACATTCATCCTGCTGGCCTTCGCCGGTATCCCGCTCACCAGCGGGTTCACCAGCAAGTTCGCCGTCTTCGCCCCGGCGCTGGACGCGAACCAGGCGTGGCTGGTGATCGCCGGCGTGCTGACCAGCATGGTGCTGGCCTTCCCGTACCTGCGGGTCGTGGTGATGATGTGGCTCTCCGAGCCCGGCGACGCCACCCCGACGGTCACCGTGCCGGGCGCGCTCACCTCGGCGGCCCTGGTCATCGGCGTGCTCGCCACGCTGGTCCTGGGTGTCGCCCCGGCGCCCCTGCTCGACCTGGCCAACGGTGCCGCCGAATTCGTGCGATGACCCAGGTTCCACCCCGGGGGCCGGTACGCCGAGGCGTGCCGGCCCCCGGTCCGTATCCCCCTCGGCGGGCAGGTCGAACGGGTGTGGCATGGTTGATGGCGTGGTGATTCCGGCTGGCGAGCGTTCAGGTGCCACCGGCCCGGGCGGTCGTCCGGGCCCGGAGGGCACGGGTCAGTTCGGCGCGCTCGGCCTGCACCTCGCCGATCCGCGGGTCGAGGCGTCCGTGCTGGGTCTCCTGGAGCGGGTCGAGACCGACCTGCGCGCCAGCGTGGCCAGCGCCGACCCGCTCGTCACCGAGGCGGCCCGGCACCTGGTCGAGGCCGGCGGCAAGCGGTTCCGGCCGCTGCTGGTGGCGCTGGGCGCCCAGTTCGGCGACCCGGACGGCGCGGAGGTCGTGCCCGCCGCCGTGGTGATGGAGCTCACCCACCTGGCGACGCTCTACCACGACGACGTCATGGACGAGGCGGTCGTGCGCCGGGGCGCCCCGAGCGCCAACTCCCGCTGGACCAACTCGGTGGCCATCCTGGTCGGCGACTACCTCTTCGCCCGGGCCGCGGACATCTCGGCCGACCTGGGCCCGGAGGCCGTACGCCTGCAGGCGCGCACCTTCGCCCGGCTGGTGCACGGGCAGATCGCCGAGACGGTCGGCCCGCGCGGCAGCGACCCGGTCGCGCACTACCTGCACGTCATCGCCGAGAAGACCGGTTCGCTGATCGCCACCTCGGCCCGTTTCGGCGGCATGTTCGGCGGTGCGTCCGCCGAGCACATCGAGGCGCTGGCCGGCTACGGCGAGATCATCGGGGTGGCCTTCCAGCTCTCCGACGACCTGCTGGACATCGCCAGCGAGTCGGTGCAGTCGGGCAAGACGCCCGGCACCGACCTGCGCGAGGGCGTGCCGACCCTGCCGGTGCTCTACGCGCTCGCCTCCGACGACTCCGACGCGGCCAGCGTCCGGCTCCGGGAGATCCTGGCGACCGGCCCGCTGGTCGACGACGCGCTGCACGCCGAGGCGCTCGGCCTGCTCCGCGAGTCCCCGGCGCTCAAGCGCGCCCGCGAGACGGTCCGCAGCTACGCCGAGGACGCCCGCGCCCGGCTCGCCCCGCTCCCCGAGGGCCCGGCCCGCCGCGCCCTCGAATCCCTCTGCGACTACATCGCCGACCGCACCAGCTGACCGCCGCGGTCCGGCGTTCGGCCGGGGTGAGCGCTACCGGCCGGGTCGCGGCCGGACCACCGTCAGGGGCGGGACAGCAGCCGGCTGCCGATGAGCATGCACAGGGCGGCGAGGAGCATGGCGGCCGCTGCGGTGCCCCACATGGCCGGGTAGCCGGCCAGGTCGGCGATCGTGCCGAGGCCGAGCGGGCCGACGCAGCCGCCCGCGTACACCCCGGTCTGGGTGATCGAGGTGGCGGCGGCCGGCGCCTGCGGGTGGAGCCGGACCACCGCGAAGTTCATCAGCCCGGGCCACGCCCAGCCCAGGCCGAAGCCGAGCACCACGCCGGCCACCAGCGGCACCGGGCCGGACACCGCGAGCAGGACCAGCCCCACCGCGCCCACCACCAGCATCCCGGCGATCAGCGCGACGTGGCCGGTCTCCCGGCGGTCGGCCAGCCAGCCGGCGCCCACCCGGGCCGCCACGCAGACCGCGCTGCCCAGGGTGAGGGTGAGGCCGGCCAGCGCCGGGGACAGCCCCCGGCCGGCCGCCGAATCGACCACGAAGGTGCCCAGCGCGTTCGCCGCGGCGGCCGCCAGGGTCGCCGCCACGCCGACCACCACCAGCGCCGTCGTGGCCCGGCC
>NZ_MUYZ01000176.1:0-14106 GCF_003013775.1 Micromonospora sp. MH33 | reverse complement strand
CGGCTGCCTCCCGGCGGCCGATCACCCCGACGTACGGCGCCTTCCGGCGGGCCGCATCGCGGATCCGGGCGCCCAGCGAGCCGGCCAGGTCGACCTCGGCCCGCAGCCCGGCCGCCTCGGCCCGGCGGGCCAGCGCCACGGCCGCGTCGGCCTGGCCGTCGTCGACCGGGAGCAGCACCAGCTGCACCGGGGCGTACCAGGCCGGGAAGGCGCCGGCGTGCACCTCGATGAGGTACGCGAAGAGCCGCTCCATGCTGCCCACCAGGCTCCGGTGCACCATGACCGGCCGCTTCCGGCGCCCGTCCGCGTCGGTGTACGACAGGTCGAACCGCTCCGGCTTGTCGAAGTCGAGCTGGATGGTGGAGATGGTCGACTCCCGGCCGGCCGCGTCCACGATCTGGATGTCGATCTTCGGGCCGTAGAAGGCCGCCTCGCCGGGCCCCTCGTGGTAGTCCACCCCGTCGAGCGCGGCGCGGAGCAGCTCCTCGGCCCGCGCCCAGTCGGCGTCGTCGCCGACGTACTTCTCCCCCGGCCCGCGCAGCGACAGCCGGAACCCGGCCGGCCGGACGCCGAGCGCGGCGTGCGCCTCGCGGATCAGCCGGAGGATCTCGCGCACCTCGTCGCCGACCTGCTCCAGCGCGCAGAAGTTGTGCGCGTCGTTCAGCGAGATGGCGCGGACCCGGGACAGGCCGCCGAGCACCCCGGAGCGCTCCGCCCGGTACATCCCGCCGATCTCGGCGACCCGCAGCGGCAGCTCCCGGTAGGAGCGGCCCCGGGCGCGGAAGACCAGCGCGTGGTGCGGGCAGAGCGCGGGGCGCAGCACGAACTCGTCGTCGGCGCTCAGCCGCATCGGCGGGAACATGTCGTCGGCGAAGTAGCCGAGGTGACCGGAAAGCTCGAACAGCTCCCGTTGCCCAGCGGCGGCGAGTAGACGTGCCGGTAGCCGGCGCGGCGCTCCAACTCCCGCACGTACTCCTCGACGGCGTGCCGGGCGGCCGCGCCGGCCGGCAGCCAGATCGGCAGCCCGGCGCCGGCCAGCGGGTCCGAGACGAACAGCTCCAGGTCCCGGCCGAGCCTGCGGTGGTCGATCATGTCGCTCTCCTTGATCGGGTACGACCCGGAGGCGAGCTGACCCGGAACGCCGCGAGGCCCCGGAGCGGATCGCCCCGGGGCCTCGTCGACGGAAACGTCAGTGCGGCGCGCCGGGGATACCCGGCGTCGTGGTCACCACCGCGCTGCGCATGCGGCGACGGTACGCGCGGCGGCGCGGCGGGTGCACCTGGATTTCGCGACGCACCCGGTGGTGCGGTGGGAGCGGGTCGCCGGCACGGGACCTGCCGGCGACCCGCGGCGGCCCGTCCGTCGGGAACGGGGGACCCGACGTCTCCGGAGCCGCGCGCCGACAACGGTACGCCGCGGATCGTCGATCCGCCGCCCGCCCCCGCGGCCGGCGACGCCGACGCAGCTCGTCACATTCGGCGGCGCTGCGTCGTTGAACACCGGTGGCCTGCCGGTGTCGGCGGTCACCGCCGGGCAGGGCCGCGCACGGTGACGCGGGACATGCCGTCAGGCTCGGTGCGGTCGAACGGGGAACTCCGGCGAGGTGGCGGTCGTGGCCGAACTCATCTCTGACGTCGCGTCGCCCACCTGGGCGTACGCGGTGCTGCTCACCCTGCTGGTCGCCGACGCCTTCGTGCCGGTGGTGCCGACCCAGGTCGTCATGATCACCAGCGGGGCACTGACCGTCTACGGCGGGCTCAACCTGCCGCTGACCATCGCGGTCGGCGCGCTCGGCGTCTTCGCCGGCGATCTCGCCTGCTACGTGCTGGGCCGCACCGCGCCCGCCCGCCGCGAGCCGCGACACGGGACGCCGGGACGGGCCCGCCGGGCCGCCGCCCGGGTCACCCGTGGCCTGCGCGAACCCGGTCCACTGGTGATCCTGCTCTGCCGGTTCGTGCCCGGGGGCCGGATGGCGGCCTGCTTCTCGGCCGGGCGCCGCCGCTACCCGTACCGCCTCTTCGTCCTGTACGAGGCTGCCGCGGCCATCTGCTGGGCCGCGTACGGCACGCTCGTCGGCCACCTCGGCGGCGCCGCGCTGACCGAGTCGGCATGGCGGCTGCTGCTGATCGGCGGAACGGCGGCGGCCGGGTTCGCGGCGGCGGGCTGGGCCATGACGGTGATCAGCGCCCGCCACACCCGCTCCGAAGCCGAGGTGACGGTCGAGGAACCGACGATCGCTTCCTGACCACCGGACCCGCAGCCTGTAGGGGACGACCCCGGGATCGAAGTGGGTGGTGGTCCCCGATCCGTTTCGGGCGGTTCCGGCGACAGGCTGAGGCATGCCTGGAACCCGGAACAGCGGCCTGCTGGCCCTCGGCGGGATCGCCCTGGCGGCGGTGCTCGCCGTCCTCGGTCACCTCGAGGTGAGCGACGACCTGAATCCCTGGTCGCTGACCGTCAGCGACTTCGCCGTCTCGGACCGGGGCGGCGTCATCGACACGGCCATGGCGGTGCTGGCGGCAGCCACCGTCGTACTCCTGCCGGCGCTGCGCCGGGCCGGCGCGGGTCGGCTCGCGGGGGCGCTGCTGGTGGCCTGGTCCGCCGGACTGCTGGCCGCCGCGGTGGTGCCCACCAACGAGCCGGGGCTCCCCATGGACACCGCCGCCTACCTGCACCGGTACGCCTCGGTGGTGGCCTTCCTGGCCCTGCCGGTCGCCGGCTGGCTGCTCGCCCGGCGGCTCGGCGGGCGGGCCGCCGGCTGGCTGCGGGGGCTCGCCCTGACCAGCCTGCTGCTGGCCGCGGCGATGGTCTGGTCCGCCTACCCCGGCGACCGGCTGCTGATCGGCCTCGCCGAACGCCTGCTCATCCTCGCTGAGGTCGCCCTGCTCGCGGTGGTCGCGGCCACGCTGGCCGGGCGTCGCATCGGCGGCGTGGCGGTGTCCCGGGGGTGGGAACACCGCCAGCTCGCCGAGGTGGCACGCGAGGTCACTCCAGCTCGTGGAGCATGAGCTGACGGGCCGCCTCGGTGATCGAGCCGGACAGGCTCGGGTAGATCGTGATGGTCTGGGCCAGCTCGTTGACGGTGAGGTTGTTCTCCACCGCCATGGTGATCGGCAGGATCAGCTCGCTGGCCTTCGGCGCCACCACCACGCCGCCGATCACCTGCCCGCTGGCGGGCCGGCAGAAGAGCTTGACGAAGCCGTCGGCCAGGTCGTCCATCTTCGCCCGGGCGTTGCCGGAGAGCGGCAGCATCACCTGGCGGCCCGGCACCTTGCCGGCGTCCACCTCGTCCTGCGAGACGCCGACGGTGGCCAGCTCCGGGTCGGTGAAGACGTTCGCCGCGACGGTACGCAGCCGCAGCGGCCGGACCGCCTCGCCGAGCGCGTGCCACATGGCGATCCGGCCCTGCATGGCGGCGACGCTGGCCAGCGGCAGCACCCCGGTGCAGTCGCCGGCCGCGTAGATGCCGGGGACGTTGGTCCGGGAGACCCGGTCGACCGTGACGTAGCCGCCCCGGGCCAGCTCGACGCCGTACTCGGCGAGACCCAGGTCGGCGGTGTTGGGGATCGAGCCGACCGCGATCAGCGCGTGCGAGCCGGCCACCACCCGGCCGTCGGAGAGCACCACCTCGACGCCGTCGCCGATCCGGCGGACCGCCTCGGCGCGGGAGTTGTTGAGGATGGTCATGCCCCGGTTGCGGAACACCCGTTCGATCGCCGAGGCGGCGTCGGCGTCCTCGTGCGGCATGACCCGGTCCCGGCTGGAGACCAGGGTGACCGCGACCCCCATGGCCAGGTACGCGCTGGCGAACTCGGCGCCGGTCACGCCGGAGCCGACCACGATCAGGTGCTCGGGCAGCTCCGGCAGGTCGTACACCTGGCGCCAGGTGAGGATGCGCTCGCCGTCGGGCAGGGCCGTGGGGAGCTGGCGCGGGGTGGCGCCGGTGGCGACCAGCACGGTGGTGGCGGCGATCGAGTACTCCTCGCCACCGTCGGCCGGCGCGACGATCACCCGGTGGGTGTGACCGAGGGTGTCCTCGCCGAGCCGGGCGGTGCCGGCGACGAACTCGACCCCGGCCTTGATCAGCTTGGCGTGGATGTCCGCGGACTGGGCCAGGGCGAGCCGCTTGACCCGCTCGTGCACGGCCGTGGCGTCGACCGTGACCGCCTCCAGCCCGTCGGAGTGCACGCCGAACTCCTCGGTGTCCCGGTAGCCGGTGACGACCTCCGAGCTGGCGATGAAGGTCTTGGACGGCACGCAGTCGGAGAGCACGCAGGCGCCGCCGGCTCCCTCGGCCTCGACCACGGTGACCTCAGCGTCCAGCTGGGCGGCGACCAGCGCCGCCTCGTACCCGGCCGGCCCCCCGCCGATGATCACGATCTGGCTCACGGAGCCATCCTTTCGTTCGCGACTGCGGGGCTCCGCTCCGCTGCACTCCTCGCGCTCACCGCGCTCGCCCCCGATCAATGTTCACAGTGACTTTCTTCTCCCCGTCGCGTTCGACACGCACCGTCGTATTCTCCCCCACCCGTCGGCCGGGCTATCGTCATCGCCGTGCGTCTTTACGCCGCTTACGGCTCGAACCTGGACCCCGCTCGCATGCGCGCCTACTGCCCGCATTCGCCGATGGTGGGTACCGGCTGGCTGGAGGGGTGGCGGCTCACCTTCGCGGGCGAGGACGTCATCGGCTGGGAGGGCTCGGTCAGCACGGTTGTCGAGTCGCCGGGCGACCGGGTCTTCGTGGCGCTCTACGACATCCACCCGTACGACGCGGCCCAGCTCGACGAGATCGAGGGCGTGACCTCGGGGACGTACCGGAAGCTGACCGTCCGCGTCTCGACGCTGGACCGGGACGTGACCGCCTGGGTCTACGTCTTCGACGGGTACGAGGGCGGCCTGCCGACGTCGTGGTACCTGTCGGAGATCGCGAACGCGGCGGAGAAGGCGGGCGCGCCGGACGACTACGTCACCGAGCTGCGGTCCCGCCCCACCGGCACCGCGTCCGCGTAGCGCGTCTCCCACGTCTCCAGTCTGCTCCGGCCGGTTCCCCGGCCGGGCGGCGACCCCGCGGCGGGTCGCGTATCACACACCGGCGGCGGGGACGCTCCGCTGGTACATGTCGGTCCAACGCGCGTCGGCCAGCCCGACCGAGCGGTAGAGGGTGACCGGGGTGGTCGGGTTGGCCAGGTCGACACCGAGACCGGCCCCGGCCCGGCCCTTGGCGGCGTAGACGGCGAAGGCCCGGCGCAGCAGCGCCGCCCCCACCCCGCGCCGCCGGTACGCGGGCAGCACCGACAGCGTCCGCACCCAGCCCATGTCCTGGTCGAGGGCCTGGTCGGAGGACTGGAGAGCGCCGGCCGGCGCACCGTCGACCTCGGCCACGAACCACTCGTCCCACACCTTGCCGTACGACGGGAGCTGCTCGCGCCACTGGTCGAAACCGACCGGCTCGTAGTCCGGGGTGTCCCGGAAGGCAGTGTCAAAGATCCGGTGGAACAGCCGCAGGTCGGACTCGTCGCCGGCGCGCAGCGGCCGGACGGTCACCCCGGCCGGGGGCGCCGGCTCGGCGGGCAGGTCGGCCAGCGAGCGGGTCATCCGGATGTACCGCTTGAGCCGCGTGAACCCGGCCGCGACCAGCTCCTCCGCCCAGCGGGTCTCCGGGGCGCAGACGCCGGTACGGACGGTGAGGGCGGGCAGGCCGCGCTCGGCGGCCCGCTCGGCGACCCGGTCGAGCAGCCGGGCCAGCAGCGGGGCGCGCAGGTCGGCGCCGCGGTCGGGGTCGACCAGGACGTCCACCCACTCCCGGCCCACCCCGGTCGGGTTATTCAGGATCGCCCAGGCCGCCGGGGCGCCGTCCGGGTCGGTGACCAGCCA
Source organism: Micromonospora sp. MH33 (assembly GCF_003013775.1). Taxonomy (NCBI): domain Bacteria; kingdom Bacillati; phylum Actinomycetota; class Actinomycetes; order Micromonosporales; family Micromonosporaceae; genus Micromonospora; species Micromonospora sp. MH33. The sequence continues at coordinate 8,232 of NZ_MUYZ01000176.1, read as the reverse complement.
GGAGTCCCGGGCCGGGTCGACGAAGGGCGCGGTCAGGGCGTCCCGGACGTCCTCCGCGTCGAAGTCGGGGTAGCCGACCGCGAAGGTGTCGGCGGCGTGCACCACCGCCAGGATCGCGGGCACGTCGTCGAGGGTGGGGCGGCGGGCGGTCCAGCCGGCGGGAAGCGTCACGCGGCAGATCCTGGCAGCCGCCCCGGCGACCGCGCTCCCCATTTATCGGCCGCGGAGGCCAAGCCGCACGGCGGTCAGCAGGTTGAGCAGTTCCGCGCCCTCACCGGGGCCGAGCGCCCGGAACGCCGGGGAGACCAGCCGGTCGGTCACCGCCTCGGCCCAGAGCCGCCGCCGCACCAGCGGCCCCACCGGCGGGTACGGCGGCGGCCAGCCGCACGCGGCGGCCCCGGCGTCCCCCTCCGGCCCGGCCAGCACCGCCTCTAGCGGGGTCATCCCGGCGGCCCGCACCGCCAGCAGGTACGCCCCGGCGAAGTGCTCGCGGAGCAGCAGCAGCGCGACGGCCGCCCGGGCGCCCGGCGCGGGGTCGTCGACCGGCATGGCCCGCCAGGCGGCGAAGAGCGGCATCCCGCTACCGTCCGCCGCGTCGACCGCCCGGCGCAGCAGCCCGGCGAGCCGGGACGTCTCCGGGACGTCACCCAGGTTGGCCGCGCCCCACCGGCAGCACTCGGCCAGGTTCGCGCCCGCCACCTCCAACGGCGGGACGGTCCGCACGGCGGCGTCCCAGCCGTCGGCGACCGCCTCCGGTGCGATGAACCCGAGCGCGGCGGCGACCGTCTCGGCGCGAACGTCACCGAGCGCCCCGGCCCGGCCGGTGATGTAGAAGGCCCAGCCGGAGATGCCGAGCAGCCGGGCCCGGCGCAGCGTCGACGGGCAGCGGGCGAACGCCTCCCCGAGCTCCAGCACCAGCGGCTTGCTGGCGGCGGCGACCTGCTCCGGGGTCATCGGCGGCACCCCACCGTCCGTCCACCGTGGTCATCCATCACGGTCAGTCTGCCCCGTGACCACCCTCCGCGGCATCCCCCTCTTCGGCGTCGAGCGCCTCCAACGCGGCCTCCACCTCACCGGTGCGCCGGCGGGCGGCGGTGAGCGACCGCTCCGCGCCCCGGCGGGCCAGCTTGGCCCGGCTCAGCTCCTGCTCGGCGACGGCCCGGCGGCGTTCGAGTTCGGCCAGCTCGGTCTCGATCCGGTCCAGCGTCGCCCCGCCGTCCCGTTCCGCGCCGGTGGCCTCGGCCAGCTCCGCCTCGGCCCGCTCCTGCTCGTCGCGGGCCTTCGCCAGCTCGCGTTCCACGGCCCGGCGGCGCTTCGCCCGCTCGGCCCGGGCCGCCCGCTCGGCGGCCCGCTCGTCGCGCGTCCGCCGGGCACCGGCGCGCTCGGCCGCCCGGTCCGGTACGGCGGGGCGCCCGGCTCGGCGGCGGCCAGCTTGCGTACCTCGGCGACCAGGGCGCCCACGACGGCCCGGCGCTGCGCGGACAGCTCGCGGAGCCGGCCGCCGCGCAGTTCGCGCTGGGCGGAGCGGAGCGACTCGGCGAGCTGCGCCAGGTCGGCGACCAGCTCCGGGCGGCGGATGGCGAGCAGGTTGACCAGCCAGGCGGCGACGGTGGGCCGGCGCAGCCGGCCGATCTCCCGGGCGCCCTTGGGGTCGCCGGCCCGGCGCGCCTCGGCGACGGCGGCGTCCCGGGCCGCGACGAACCGGTCCGGCGGCGTCGCGTAGAGCCGCTGGACCAGGTCGGGGGGTGGACCGGCCATGCGGGGTCAGGCGTCGATCCGGGTGCCCGGTTCCAGCCGCCGGTACTCGGTCTTCGACAGCGCGGTGTACTGGCGGTCGAGCACGCCGAAGCCGTTGGCGTTGAGCAGCGCGTCGTGCAGCGCGAAGGCCCGCCGCGGGGCGACCGCCCGGATGAAGTCGACCACCTCGGAGAACTTCGACCAGGGGGCGTGGATCGGGGCGAAGAGCGTGTCCACCTGGATGTCGTCGGGGACGACCAGCGAGTCGCCCGGGTGGTAGACGACGTCGTTGAAGACGTAGCCCAGGTTCTGGACGACCGGGATGTCCGGATGGATGACCGCGTGCTGGCCGCCGTACGCGCGGACCGCCACGCCGGCCGCGGTGAACGACTCGCCCGGCACGACCACGGTCAGCGCCTCGGCCGCGTCGCCGAGGGCGCCGGCGAGCGAGGCGGGGCCGTGGACCGGGACCGGCCGCCGGTCCAGCGCCCGGGTCAGCGCCTCGACGTTCACGTGGTCCGGATGCTCGTGGGTGATCAGCACCCCGTCCACCCCGTCCAGCGCCTCGGGTTCACTAAAGACACCCGGATCCACGACCAGCACTCCCCCGTCGTGCTCCAGCCGGACGCAGGAGTGGGCGTACTTGGTGACCTGCATCGTGACTCCTCGATTATCGAATCGTGACGTCCTCAGCGCAGTCTGCCGGAACCGGCGCGGTGTCGCGCCGCGTCCGACGTATCGGTCCCGCAGCGGGGCCGTCGGAGGATCGGAGCGGGGACATGAGGATACGGGACAGCCGCCGCCGGGGCCGAGCGCTCGCGGCGGCCGGGCTGCTGGTGGTGCTGGGCGTCGGGGCCTGCAGCGCGGGCGGCGATGCGGGTGACAGCGCGGGTTCGGCCGCGCAGCCGCAGGCGGTGGCGGGTGGGGCGGCGGACCGGGGCCAGGCCGCGCCGGAGAAGGCGCAGCCCGGTGGGGGCGGCGCGGACCTGCGGGTCGACCAGCGGGCGATCATCTACACCGGAACGCTCCGGGTGCGGGTGGACGACGTGGAGCGGGCGGCCCGCGAGGCCAGCACGGCGGTGACGGCGGCCGGCGGCTTCGTCGGCGGCGACCAGCGCAACAGCGACTCCGCGGACGCCCGGGCCGAGCTCGTCCTGCGGGTGCCGGCGGATCGGTTCACGAACGTGCTGGAGGCGCTGGCCAAGCTCGGCAAGCAGGAGCGGCGCGAGGTGCGGACCGAGGACGTCACCGAGGAGACCGTCGACCTGGACGCCCGGATCGCCACCCAGCGCGCCCGGGTGGACAGCGCCCGCCGGCTGCTGGCCCGGGCCACCTCGATCAACGACCTGGTCACGCTGGAGAACGAGGTGGGCCGCCGGGAGGCCGACCTGGCCTCGCTGGAGGCGAAGAAGCGCCGGCTCGCCGACCTGACCGCGCTCTCCACCGTCACGGTGACCTTCGTCGGCCCGGAGGCCACGGCCACCGAGGACGAGGAGGACCTCGGCTTCCTGGCCGGGCTGCGGGGCGGCTGGTCGGCGTTCCTGGGCTCGCTGCGGGTGGCGCTCACCGTGCTCGGCGCGGTGCTGCCGTTCGCGCTGGCGATCGGCGTGCCGGTGGCGGTGGTGGTGGCCCTGGCGCGTCGCCGCGGGCGCCGTACGCCGCCGGCCGGTCCGGCGCTGCCGGAGCCGGCGGGTCCGGTGCCTAGCGGGCCGCCGCCAGTGCCCGCAGCGCGGTCTGGACCATGAGGCGTACGCCGACCGGGATGGCGCGCTCGTCCACGTCGAACGAGGCCCGGTGCAGGTCCACGTTGGGCCCGTTCCGGCCGACGCCGAGGCGGGCGAGCGCGCCGGGCACGTGCTCCAGGTACCAGGAGAAGTCCTCGCCGCCCATGCTCTGCGGGGTCTCGGCGATGCCCTCCGGCCCGAGCGCGGCCGCGGTGGCGGCGGTGAGCACGCCGATGGCCCGGGCGTCGTTGGTGACGGGCGGCCGGCCGCGCAGGTATTCCAGGTCGACGGTGGCGCCGGTGGGGGCGAGGACGTCCCGCACGACCTGAGCCACGATCTTCGGGGCCTGGTCCCAGGTGTCCCGGTCCATCACCCGCAGGGTGCCGGCGGCGCAGGCCTCGGAGGGGATGACGTTGTAGCGGGTGCCGGCCGAGGCGTGGCCGAACACCAGCAGCAGCCCGCTGTTGGCCGGCACCCGGCGACTGACCAGGGTCGGCACCTCGGTGACCAGCCGGCCGAGCGCGTCGACCAGGTCGACGGTCAGGTGCGGGCGGGCGGTGTGCCCGCCGGGGCCGGTGAGCCGCACGGTGACGTTGTCGGCCGCGGCGGTGATCGGGCCGACCCGCAGCCCGACCTTGCCGACCGGCAGGTTCGGGTCGCAGTGCAGCGCGAAGATCTGCACCACGTCGTCCAGGCCGCCGGCCTCGATGACCTCCAGCGAGCCACAGGGCAGGATCTCCTCGGCGGGCTGGAAGATGAGCCGCACCCGGCCGTCGAGCTGGCCGAGGTCGGCGAGCTGGGCGAGCAGCATGCCCACGCCGAGCATCACGCTGGTGTGCACGTCGTGCCCGCAGGCGTGGCAGACGCCGTCCACGGTGGACCGGTACGGCACGTCCTTCGGGTCACTCAGCGGCAGCGCGTCGATGTCGGCGCGGAGCGCGATCACCGGTCCGTCCGGGCGCCCGTCGATGTCGCAGATGACCCCGTTGCCCTTCGGCAGCAGGCGCGGGTTCAGCCCGGCGAGGGAGAGTTCGCGGTGGACCAGGGCGGCCGTCTCGAACTCCTCGCCCGACAGCTCAGGGTGGGAGTGGATGTGACGGCGGGTGGCGATAAGGCCGGGTACCCGCAGCGCGAGCAGATGGTCGAGCTCGAATGGCAGGGGCTGGGACCCGGTCGGCGCCTCCGGCCAGGACGACGCCAGCGGGCTGCCCGACGGCAGCGTCAACGCACTCGTCACGTCGAATTCTCGATCACTAGAGATGGATGGATCATCGGGGAGAACAGCAGACAGCCTAGACCTCCGGCGGTGACGCTGCGCAACGTCTTTCGCGTAGCGGTCGGACCGCGCAGCGTCACGAATGCCCTGGTGGGAGGGCCCGAATATCTGCGGGACAGCAGGTAGATCGCGGTCGAACGCCGTCATCTGCCCCACACCTCCTACAACGCGTAACCGATTCAACGGTCATCAAATCCCCGGTCGTCGTTCCGAATTGTCGCATTAGTCGCGGCAATTAACTGCCGCTCGGACAATTGCGTGACAACGGTCGGCTGTCGAACGATTCCTGACGGTGACACGTCGGTCCGGAGTGCGACCGCACAGGCTGTCCGTCCGGTTCACCCGACCCGGTTACCCGCATTCCCGATCCGCACACGCGTACCGGCTCCGGCCACGCTGCCCGACAACCCGGGAGCGGCGTCCCGGGCGGCATCGCCCGGGGAGGATCCGCGCCGAGCCGTCACCGCCCCCGCCGCATGCAGGGAGACCATCGACTGTACGCCGCCGGGCGGCAAACGCCCAGGTCAGCGCGGGGTCGGGAGCGCGACGGCGGCCCGCGCCGACACCACACGCGTGCCGGCGGGGCCGCCGTCGGGTCGACTCAGAACCGATCGCTCGGCCGGTAGATCCCCCACACGTCGCGCAGCGTCCCGCACACCTCGCCGACGGTGGCCCGGGCACGCAGCGCGTCCTTCATCGGGTAGAGCACGTTGGCGTTGCCCTCGGCCGCGGCCCGCAGCTCGGCCAGGGCGCGCTCGACCGCACCGGAGTCCCGCTGCGCGCGCAGCTTGGCCAGCCGCTCCGCCTGGCCGACCTCGATCGTCGGGTCCACCCGCAGCGGCTCGTACGGCTCCTCCTCGTCGATCCGGAACCGGTTGAGCCCCACCACCACCCGCTCGCCCGAGTCGATCTCCTGGGCGATCCGGTACGCGGACTGCTCGATCTCCCGCTTCTGGAAACCGGCCTCGATGGCGTCCACCGCCGAACCGTGGTCGAAGACCCGGTGCATCAGCTCGTCGGCCGCCGTCTCCAGCTCGGCGGTCATCGCCTCCACGACGTACGACCCGGCGAACGGGTCGACGGTGGCGGTCAGGTCCGTCTCGTACGCCAGCACCTGCTGGGTGCGCAGGGCCAGCCGGGCCGCCTTCTCGGTGGGCAGCGCGATCGCCTCGTCGAAGCTGTTGGTGTGCAGCGACTGGGTGCCGCCGAGCACCGCGCCGAGGCCCTGCACCGCCACCCGGACCAGGTTCACCTCCGGCTGCTGGGCGGTGAGCTGCACGCCCGCCGTCTGGGTGTGGAACCGCAGCATCATCGACTTCGGGTCCTTCGCCCCGAACTCGTCGCGCATCAGCCGGGCCCAGATGCGCCGGGCCGCCCGGAACTTGGCGACCTCCTCCAGCAGCGTGGTGCGGGCCACGAAGAAGAACGACAGCCGGGGCGCGAAGTCGTCCACGGCCAGGCCGGCGGCGAGCGCCGCCCGGACGTACTCCACGCCGTTGGCCAGGGTGAAGGCGATCTCCTGCGCAGGGGACGCCCCGGCCTCGGCCATGTGGTAGCCGGAAATGGAGATGGTGTTCCACTTCGGCACCTCGGCACGGCAGTACGCGAAGGTGTCGGCGACCAGCCGCAGCGAGGGCTTCGGCGGGAAGATGTACGTCCCCCGGGCGATGTACTCCTTGAGGATGTCGTTCTGGATGGTGCCGTTGAGCGCCGAACCCGGGACCCCGGACTCCTCCGCCACGAGCTGGTAGAGCAGGAGCAGCACCGAACCGGGTGCGTTGATGGTCATCGAGGTGGACACCTTGTCCAGCGGGATGCCGTCGAAGAGCGTCCGCATGTCCTCGATGGAGTCGATGGCGACCCCGACCTTGCCCACCTCGCCGTGCGCGATCGGGTCGTCGGAGTCGTACCCCATCTGGGTGGGCAGGTCGAAGGCGACGGAGAGGCCCATGGTGCCGGCGCGCAGCAGCTGGTGGTAGCGCGCGTTGCTCTCCGTGGCGGTGCCGAAGCCGGCGTACTGCCGCATGGTCCACGGGCGGGAGGTGTACATCGTCGGGTAGACCCCGCGGGTGTACGGGTACTCGCCCGGGCCGCCCAGCCGGGAGTCCAGGTCCTCCGGAAGGTCGGCCGCCGTGTAGACGCCCTTGATCGGGAAACCCGACTCGCTTGACCGCGCTTCGCTCATTACCGGATGGTAGGACGCGGTCGCCGTTCGTTGGGTGAGGGATACCGCACACCGCGGCGGCGCATCGACCGGAGGTGAGTACCTGGCCACATACCGTCGAGTAGGTAAACGTCCGCCGCGTCGGGTTTCGCATCGGGCGTCGGAACCAGCAAGATAGGGGGGTTGTGTCCCAGCCCCCTCGATATCCCCCGGTGGCTTTTCTGTGACTCAGATCCCGACGTGGAGCGGCGGACCGGCCAGTCCCCCCACTGGACGTGCAGCACCCGGCACCACCATCGGTGACCGCTACTCGCTGCGCTCGCCGGTGGGCAACGGCGGCATGGGCACGGTCTGGCGTGCGACAGACACCCTGCTGCGCCGCGACGTGGCGGTGAAGGAGGTCGTCCTCCCGCCGGGGCTCGCCCCGAGCGACCGCGACGCGATGTACGAGCGGACCCTCCGCGAGGCCCGCGCGGCCGCGGCGATCCAGCACCCCGCCGTGGTCCAGGTGTACGACGTGGTCACCGAGGGTGGCCGCCCGTGGATCGTGATGGAGCTGCTGGACGCGCGCAGCCTGGCCGACATGGTGATCGAGGACGGGCCGGTCGCGCCCCGCGCCGTCGCCAAGATCGGCATCGCCCTGCTCGGCGCGCTGGAGGTGGCGCACGCGATCGGCGTGCTGCACCGCGACGTGAAGCCGGCCAACGTGCTCATCTGCTCCGACGGCCGGTGCGTGCTGACCGACTTCGGCGTGGCCCGGATGCCCACCGACGTGCAGCTCACCACGCCCGGCATGGTCCTCGGCTCGCCGCACTTCATCTCCCCCGAGCGGGCCATGGGCCAGGAGTTCGGCCCGCCCAGCGACCTCTTCTCGCTCGGCGTGACGCTCTACACCGCGGTGGAGGGGCGTCCCCCGTTCGACAAGGGCGACCCCATCGAGACCATGCACGCGGTGGTCGAGGACCCGCCGGCCACCCCGCAGCGCAGCGGCCCGCTGACCCGGGTGCTGATGGGCCTGCTGGAGAAGGACCCGGCCCGCCGGCTGGACGTGCACACCGCCCGGGGCATGCTCCGCGAGCTACTCGCCGGCCCGCTGACCAGCACCGCCACCGCGGTCAACTCGGTGACCGACCCGTACGCCGTGGTGCCCGTGCAGCGGCCGTCGACGCCGCCGCCCGCCATCGAGCCGAAGCCGACCGGGCAGATCGGCGGCCCGGCGATGATCGCCCCCGGCGAGTCGCTGACCGACCGGCTCGCCGCCCTGCGCCGCGGCGAGCGGCCCGGCTCCACGGCGGCGGCGGGTGGCGCCGCGCTCGACGAGACCAGCGCCG